>JAEWGY010000114.1 GCA_023388035.1 Bacillota bacterium
CAAGAAAAAGAATTTGAAGATTCATATAAAGTTATTATTAATATCAAAGGAGTAAAGAAAAATGGCTAAAGTAATTGCAATCGCCAATCAAAAGGGTGGGGTCGGAAAAACAACAACTAGTATTAATTTTGCTGCAGCTTTAGCTTATAATGATAATCGTATTTTATTAATCGATTTTGATCCTCAAGCTAATAGTTCACAAGGCTTGGGCTTACAAGCTGATGGTGATGATTGTAACATCTATTCAGTTTTAATGGGTGAACATAGTATTGAAAAGGTTATAAAAAAACTTAAAAAACCACCACTCGATATCATACCATCATCAATGAATCTTGCTGGAGCTAATATCGAACTAGCAAAAGAAAAAATGGGAGATCGTGAATTCTTATTAAAGAAAGCTATCGATAAAATTAGAGATAAATATGACTATATCATCATTGATTGCCCACCTTCTTTAGACTTAATCTGCACTAATGCTCTAAGCTGTGCTGATAGTATTATCATTCCTATTCAATGTGAATATTATGCTTTAGAAGGTGTATCATCCTTGCTTAATACTATTAAATCAATCAAACGTAGTTTTAATCCTAATTTATATATTGAAGGTGTACTTTGCACCATGTTTGATGGTCGTACAAATCTTTCTAATGATACTGTTTCACAGGTTAGAAAAGCTTTTAAATCATATGTTTATAACACTTTAATCCCTCGTAATGTTAGATTATCTGAAGCCCCTTCTAGATCAATGAGTATCTTTGAATATGATGCTAAAAGCGAGGGAGCTAAGGCTTATGTAGGTTTTACAAAAGAATTTTTAAAAAAACAAAAAAGTGAGGTGAAACTTAATGGCTAAAAGGACTAAAGGAAAAGGAATCGAGGCTATCTTTGGTGATAATTTCGAATCATTATTAGCTGAAATTGAAGGAAATCCTTCTAATTATAAAAGTTATGAAATCGATATTAACGAAATTAGAGCAAATCCTTATCAACCTAGAACGATTTTTGATGAAGAAAAATTAAAAGAATTATCAGAATCAATTAGAATTCACGGTGTATTCCAACCAATTCTAATACGTAAATCAATTAATGGTTATGAATTAGTAAGTGGTGAAAGACGTTTAAAAGCTTCTAAATTAGCTGGTAAATCTTCAATACCTGCAATCATCGTTGATTTTAATGATGATGCTATGATGGAAATTTCACTCTTAGAAAATATTCAAAGAGAGAATTTATCACCCATTGAAGAAGCCAGTGCTTTTAAATCCTTAATTGAAAAGCTTAATTATAGTCATGATAATCTAGCTAAAAGGCTAGGAAAATCACGTTCATATATTACTAATTCATTAAGGTTATTAAAATTACCTAGTAAAACTCTTAAATATCTTGAAGATAAGTTACTAAGTCAGGGTCATGCTAAGGTTTTATTATCACTTGATGATAATGATAAAATTGATTATTTAGCTACTAAATGCATTAAGGAAGATATTTCAGTGCGAAAATTAGAAGAACTAATTAAAGATCTTTCTAAAACAAAAAAAATTTCAGCTAAAAAACCTGATGCTCATTTGGACTATGTAAGAAGTTTATTAGAAAATAAATTTAAAACCAAGGTTGAAATTAAAAAGAATAAATTTACCATTAAATTCAAAGATACTGATGATTTGAATAGAATCTTAGAATTAATTGATTGTTTACAAAAATAAAAGACAAGCTAAGCTTGTCTTTTATTTTGTTTTCCTTTTGCGATAAGTAATGATAGCTAAAGAAAGTAACATGAGTGCTATTGTATTATTATCATGATAACCAGTATCTGGTAAATAGATAGGACTAGGAGGATTTGTTATTATGCTTGGGATCTTAATTAACTTATTAGTAATTATAAATCCTGTTTCATCATAGCTTTCCTTATAATCCTTAGGAATATCTATTTCTTTAATATGATAATTATATAATTCATTAGCTAAATCATACTTAGGAAGATTTGATAGGATGTGTTTTCTAATAGTAGCATCTAATACTAAGGTTTTATAAAGTTTATCATTTTGATATAATTCAACCTTAAATTCCTTAGGTCTTGTATTATATCTATTATTATAATCATCCCAAAGTTTTTCTAATACTAACTCATAGTTTATAAGTTTATTGGTGATTATAGTCTTATTAGCTAGATGATTATAACTTACCTGATAATTTTTATTATCACTTACTTCCTTAGCCTTATAATCATACTTATTATTATCCTGATCATGACTAATTAGCTCATTAAAGGTATAGGTATAATTATTATTCTTATTAAGCTCTACTATATCAAGATATGGAAGATCATTAAGATATAATTGTACCTTAATACTTTCTGGTCTAAGTTTTAAGTTATCATCATTATCATCCCATAATTTATTAATGGTATAAGATGTAGTTTTTAGAGTGTTAGTGATAATAAAGTTATTATCCATATAATCATATTTAACAGTATAGTAAGGACTTGGATCTAATTCTTTAATACTATAAGTATATTCCTTATCCTGCTTATCATATTTAGCTAATCCTTTATATGCATATGACCAATTATTAGCTTCATTTAAGATAACTTCATCAAGATATACTTCATTATTTCTTAGTAATTGTACTTTGATTTCTTTTGGTCTTAATTCGTATTTATTATTATAATCTTCAAATACCTTATTAACATTAATATCAATGCGTTTTAGAGTATTACTAATACTATTACCATCAATCTTAGCAGTATACCTATTAGGAATATCTATTTCTTTAATGCTATAGTTATAATCATTACCATTACTATCAACTTTTAATAGATTATCAATTGTCTTAGTCCAGTTATCCTCTTTAGTGATATTAATAATATCATCTAATTCTACATTATTTCTTAGTAATTTAACCTTAATACTATCTGGTCTTAGATCTTCATAGCCATCATCATCAAAGGTTTTATTAATGGTATATGATGTGAGTTTGAGGGTGTTGGTGATTAAATAATCAATATTATCATTTAAGTCTTTATCCTGATAACTTACTTCATACTGAACTAAATCACTAATTTCCTTAGCGCTGTAAAGATATGGCTTATTATCTGGATCAACAGTAGGTAAATTATTAAATCTATATGTCCAATCATTTTCAGCATTAATACTTACACTATCAAGATAAGGCTCATTATTACGATATAATTGAATAGTTACTTTTTCTGGTCTTAAC
>JAEWGY010000057.1 GCA_023388035.1 Bacillota bacterium
CCAATTTGATTAACCTTAACTAAGATTGAATTAGCAATTCCTTTTTCAATTCCTTCTTTAAGAATCTTAGGATTAGTTACGAATAAATCATCACCAACTAATTGTACTTTTGAACCTAAGCGATCAGTAAGTTTCTTCCAACCATCCCAATCTCTTTCACCTAGACCATCTTCAATTGATACAATTGGATATTTCGCAATCCATTCTTCATACATTGCGATCATTTCATCAGTAGTCTTAGTGCCACCATCAGATTTCTTAAGTTCATATACCTTAGTTTCAGTATTATAGAATTCACTAGCAGCAACATCAAGAGCGATACAAATTTCTTCACCAGCTTTATATCCAGCTGCATTAATAGCTTCCACAATTAATTTTAATGGTTCTTCATTACCTTCTTTACAACTTGGTGCAAAACCACCTTCATCACCAACGTTAGTATTATAACCCTTAGCTTTTAATACCTTTCTTAAAGCGTGGAAGGTTTCAGCACCCATTCTTAAAGCTTCCTTAATTGATTTAGCACCAACAGGCATAATCATAAATTCTTGGAAGTCAACAGTGCTATCAGCATGAGATCCACCATTTAAAACATTCATCATTGGGCAAGGTAATACCTTAGCATTAAAACCACCAAGATATTTATAAAGTGGCATACCATAAAAATCAGCAGCTGCTCTAGCACAAGCTAAAGATACACCTAAGATAGCATTAGCACCTAAGTTAGATTTAAAATCAGTACCATCTAGTTCTAACATCACTTTATCAATAGCATTTTGCTCTGTAACATCCATACCTAGGATAGCAGGAGCAATCTTAGTATTAACATTTTCAACAGCCTTAAGTACACCTTTACCTAAGAAACGATTCTTATCACCATCTCTTAATTCTAAAGCTTCACGTTCCCCAGTAGATGCTCCACTAGGTACCATAGCGCGACCAAAAGCACCTGATTCACAAACTACTTCAACTTCAATTGTTGGATTACCACGTGAATCAATAACTTCACGTGCATATACATCAATAATTCCTGGCATTTTATTCCTCCTATTTTGTTTCCTTAATTATTTCTTTAAATGAATCTACTTCTAAACTTGCCCCACCAATTAAGGCACCGTCAATATCATTTTGTGCTAAATAAGCTTTAATATTATCTGGTTTAACACTACCACCATATTGAATTAAGACCTTATCAGCAGCTGCTCCATAAATTTTTCTTACTTCGTCTCTAACAATACCACAGCAATTAGAAGCTATTTCCATAGTAGCAGATTTACCAGTACCAATAGCCCATATTGGTTCATAGGCAATAACTAGTCTTGAAACTTCATCATCACTAAGACCACTTAGACTACCTTTAACCTGTGTTCTTATTACCTTTTCACTATTACCACTTTCAAACTCCTCAAGAGTTTCACCTAGGCAAAGGATTGGGGTAATATTATAAGCAAAGAGCTGTTTAGCTTTTCTTGCTACAGTTTCATCACTATCATTAAACATTGCACGTCTTTCAGAATGACCAATAATACAATATCTGATACCTAAATCACTAAGCATATTTGCAGCTACTTCACCAGTAAATGCTCCCTTATTTTCAAAGTGTACATTTTGAGCAGCAATCACTAATTTATCAGCTTTAGTGCTTAATGCATCTAAGCTAATAAAAGGTGCAGCAATTCCATAAATATTGTCACTTTCACCTAAGAAAGATTCAATTTCTTTTTGAAATTCTAAAGCCTCAGCCTTAGTTTTATTCATCTTCCAATTACCAATTATAATTTTCTTTCGCATTATTTTTCCTCAATTATATCAATACCTGGTAAGATTTTACCTTCCATAAATTCTAAGCTAGCGCCTCCGCCAGTAGAAATATGAGAGAATTTATCTTTAAATCCTGAATTTTTAGCAGCACTAGCGCTATCACCACCACCAATTACTGACATGCAGTCTGGTAAATTAGCAATTGCTTCACAAATAGCATTGGTACCCTTAGCAAATTCTGGTTTTTCAAAAACGCCCATTGGACCATTCCATACAACGGTTTTCGCATCCTTAAGCACATCTTTGAATAACTCAATTGATTTAGGTCCAATATCAAGTCCCATAAAGCCTTCTTCAATATTTCCTTCAGCTACTTTTACGATAGTTGGATTATCAAATTCATTCGCAATGACGGTATCAACAGGTAACACGATGCGATCACCAGCTTTTTCTAAAAATTCTTTCGCAAGCTCAACCTTATCAAGTTCTAATAATGAATCACCTACACTTTGACCTAAAGCATATTTAAAGGTATAAGCCATACCACCGCCGATAATAATCTTATCAGCGATCTTTAAAAGGTTTTCTATGACAGGAATCTTATCAGAAACCTTAGCTCCACCTAATACCGCAACTAAAGGTCTTACTGGATTATGAATAGCCTTAGATAATGCATTTACTTCTTTTTCTACTAAGAAGCCTAAAGCACTAGGAATTATACTAGGAATACCTACAGTTGAAGCGTGAGCACGGTGAACTGAACCAAAAGCATCAGATACATATAAATCAGCAAGACTAGCCCAATACTTAGCTAATTCTGGATCATTCTTAGATTCACCTTTCTCATAACGAGTATTTTGTACTAAAACAATTTCTCCTTCATTAAGCTCATTAATAGCTCTTTCTAATTCTTCCCCTCTAGTAACCTTTACAAATGTTACCTTATTAGGAAGTAAGGTTTCAAGATGCTTAGCCACTGGTGCCATATCATTTTTCTTCATATCGGCTTCACATTTAACTGGATCCTTATGATTAACCTTACCTAAGTGAGAAAGTAAAATCAGCTTTGCGCCTTTTTCTAATAGATATTTGATTGTTGGTAAGGCACTAACCATACGATTATCATCATTGATCTTACCATCTTTAATAGGTACATTAAAATCAACACGAACAATTACTTTTTTACCTTTGACATCAAGATCAACAACGGTCTTTTTTGACATATTTTTTCCTCCCATATTAATTTAATTATACTATAAATTGTTTATTTATTAACATATATATGATAAGAATTTAATTTTTTTCTATGTTATAATATTAATGCTTAAAAGAGGTTTATATGAAAAAACATTTATTTACTTCAGAGTCTGTAACACAAGGACATCCAGATAAGGTTGCAGATCAAATTTCGGATGCGATCTTGGATGCTATTTTAGCGAAGGATCCAATGGCTAGAGTAGCTTGTGAAACAATGATTTGTAAAGGATTAGTTTTAATCAGCGGTGAAATTAGTACTACAGCTAGTGTTGATTATGTTAAAATTGCGAGAGATACGATAAGAGAAATTGGTTATAAACGAGCTAAATATGGTTTTGATGCTGATACCTGCGGGGTTATTTGTTCAATCAATGAGCAGTCTAGTGACATTTCAATGGGTGTTAGTAGAGATAGTGCTAATGATCAAAACGATCGAATCGGTGCTGGTGATCAGGGTATGATGTTTGGTTATGCAACTAATGAGACTGATAATTATATGCCTTATGCAATTGATTTAGCTCATAAATTAGCACGTGAATTAAGTGAATTACGAAAAAATAAGACCCTTGACTATTTAAGGCCTGATGGTAAAACACAGGTAAGTGTTGAATATGAGGATGATAAAGTAAAAAGAATCGAGAATATTGTAATTTCTTGTCAACATGATGAGAAAATCAGTTTAAAACAAATTGAACTGGATATTAAAAAAGAATTAATTGATAAGGTAGTAGATTCTAAGCTAATTGATGACAATACTAAAATTTATATTAATCCTACAGGTAAATTTGTTCTAGGTGGTCCTTTTGCCGATACTGGACTTACTGGTAGGAAGATTATAGTTGATACCTATGGTGGCTATGCTAGTCATGGTGGTGGTGCCTTTAGTGGTAAAGATCCTACTAAAGTAGATCGCAGTGCTGCATATATGGCTCGCTATGTAGCGAAGAATATTGTAGCTGCAAACTTAGCTGAAAAGATTCAAATTGGTATTTCTTATGCGATTGGTGTTTCTAAACCTCTTTCAATCTTTATCAATAGTTTTAATACTGCTAAATTAAGTGATGAAAAACTAGTTGAAATTATCAATAAAGAATTTGATTTAAGACCAGCATCAATCATCGATACCTTAGATTTAAGAAAACCAATCTATCAAAAATTAGCATCTTATGGTCATTTTGGTAGAACCGATTTAGATTTAACTTGGGAAAAATTAGATAAAGTTAATGATCTTAAGAAATATTTAGTCTAATTTATGCTTATTAGCAGTCTTAATATTTAAGACTGCTTTTTTAATATCCATACTTAATTTATGATATAAAAAATAAACATCACCTTTACTGACATTAAAATCTCTATCAACTCTTCCAGCAATTTGCACTAGTGCATTATAGTCAAAGATTAAATTATCAGCATAAACGACAATAACACTTACTCCTTTAATACTTACTCCTCTTTCTAAGATACTGGTAGTAAATAAATAATTTAGCTCTCCTTCTCTAAATTTATTAACAATTTCATCCTTGTTTATGGTTTTAGAACTTATCTTTTCTAGTTTAAAAATAAATTTAAAATATTTATAATAATCATCCATTAATTTAATACTGGGAAAAAAGATCATTACTGGCTTATTTATTTTATACATATAATAAAGTAATTTTAAGGCAATTGGTATGAATAATGATCTTTTTAAGATTGGTACCTTTAGATCTCTTTGATGTGGTCTTACATTTAAACTTACTAGCTTTATTAAATCTTGTTTAATTAGCTCTTCTAAATTACTATCTAAGGTAGCACTAGAAAAAATACATTTATTCTTAGTTGCGTTTAAGGCGATATTAAATAAACTTTGATTATTTTTTAAAGGAAAGGCATCTATTTCATCGATAATTAATAAATCGAAACTTTGGTGATAACGATAGAGTTGATGAATGCTGGAAATTATCAAATCACCATCTAATTCCTTTGTATTTCCTCCATATACAGCCACTACTTTTGAATTATTAAAATACCTTTTATACCTTTCATAAATCTCCTTCACAACTTCTACTCTAGGTATCGCAAAAGCAATCTTATAACCCTTATTAAGATAATAAGCAATGATCGGAACTAAAATTTCCGTCTTACCAGCCCCACATACACAATATAAAAGACTAAATTTATGCTGTAAACTTATTTTTAATAATTTCTTACTAGCCTTTAGCTGTTTATCACTTAGTTTAAAGGGTAAGTTATAATTATGATCCGTTCTATTATTTAGTTTAAATTTTGAAACCTTAACCTCTTCATTCATTAATTGAATTTTAAACTGAGCACATTTTAAACAGTAATAACCTTTATGTGATTTATAAAATAGATTAACATCACTATTCTTACAGCGAGGGCATAGCATAATTTATTATTTAAGAAATTTTAGTTTTTCCTAAAATAAAAACAGTTATTATCTTAATAACTGTTAAGAATATAATTCTTCCTTCTCACTTAAAACATCAGAAACATCTAATAATGAGATAAAGGCATTAGGATCAGTTTCATGAACAATCTCTTTCATTTTATAAATCTGAAATGAATTAACAATGAAAAAGATAATCTCCTTAGTTTCCTTAGAATAACCTCCTATACCTTTAACTACCGTACCGCTGCTTTGAAATAATTCATTTAAAGCATCAGTTACTTCAAAGGGTTTTACTGTAACAATCATTGCACATTTAGAATGATTAAATCCTTCCACAACATAATCAATCACCTTTGATGCGATAAAATATGTTACAACAGAGTATAAAGGTAGTATCCAACTATCAATCACAATTCCACATATAATATAGAGTAATGCATTAAAGATCATGATAAAGCTACCAATTGATAAGCCTATTCTTTTCGCAAAGATTACTGATAATACATCAACACCATCTATCGCACCACCAAAACGGATAGTAAGACCACTTCCGATACCAGAAATAACCCCACCAAAAATAGCACATAAGAGTAAATCTTCACCTGCTAATGGTGATGCAAAGGCTACATCGATTGGTAAGACATTCAAAATCAAATAGGACATCAGTGAATAAATAATAATTGTATAGATTGAATAAAGGGTAAAGGCTAAGCCTTGTTTTTTAAGTCCAAAGATAAAAAGAGGGATATTTAAAATAATCAAAAATAGTGATAGAGTCCAAAAAGATGGTGTTATTTGATCTAAAAGCATTGAAAGACCAGAAATACCACTATCATATAGTTTTATCGGGAAGAGAAATAAAGTTACACCAAAGGCATTAATTAAACCCGCAAGAGTTAAAGCAATAAAATTCTTTAAATTAATCTTATTTAGTTTATTAGCACTCTTTTTCATCTTCACCTCCATTAATTTATAATATTAAAATTATTAATATTATAACATTTTAAGGACTTATTTGACTTTTGTAAGCATACTTAATTTTAGTGACTAGCTATCTACTTACTAATTTATTTTTTTAAGAAAAACTAAACTTTCAATATGAGCACTATGAGAAAAGAAATCATAGAAAAACATTTCATCAATCATATAATCTTTTAGTAAATGATTAAGATTTTTAAATAAGGTCGCATGATTACAAGACATATAGACAATATTATTGATCTTTTTCTTTTTAATCGTCTTAAGCATTTCCTCATTTAAGCCTTCCCTTGCAGGATCTAGAATTAAATAATCAATATTTTCATTTATGATTTTTAAATGTTTAGCTGCATCACTTTCTTTGATGATGATATTTTTTATTTTATTAAGCTGACTATTTAATTTAAAATCACTAATGGCATAGGGATTAATCTCTGCAGCATAATATTTTTGGCACTTATGCGCAAGTAACATTGCCAAAATACCACAGCCAGCATATTCTTCAACAATCACCCCAGCTTTTTCTATCTTATCAATTATCTTTTTATAAGCCTTCATGCTTTGATTTAAATTAAGCTGCATAAAAGAGCGATTAGAAATATAAAAACTCTTATCAAATAAGGTATACTCAATTCTTTCATCACCAAAGATTCTTATAGCTTTTGCTTGTTTTAGCAGGGGATATTTACTTTCATTAAAAGAATAAGTTAAACTAAGCTTAGGAATAACTTTCATCTTTTTAATTAAACTTAAATGCTTAGTATCATCAGAAATTAATTCAGCTTGATAATTATCACTTAATCTTCTTAGAATTAAATATCTTAGTCCCTTTTCTTTTTTATATTTAGCTTTAAGTCCTAACTCATCTAAATGACTTAGAATTAATCTTGCCATCTTTTCTAAATTTTCATCATGGATCAAACATTTTTTAACACTAAAAGAAATATTACTATTAACTTCATAGAATGCTAAAGAAAGTTTATGATGGTGATTAATTAAAGGTAATTTAAGTTCACTACGATAATTAAAGGTCTCATCATTCTTAATTATTTTAGGATCAAGTTTTAATCCCGCGTATTTATAAGCACTTTCTTTAATTATTTCTGCTTTGATTTTAAGTTGCATCTGATAATCTACATGCAAAAGACTACAAGCTCCACAGCGCTTATAGTATTCACATTTACTTTTAATACGATATTTAGATTTAGTTATGATTTGTCTTAGGCTTGCTTTATAATATGTTCCATAATCCTTTAAATTATCGATGATTACATCTTCATCTTTAATAACGCCATCAATAAAAATCGGTTTTCTTTTATAATAAGCAATTCCTTCACCATTAATACCTTGTTTAATAATTCTTACTTTCATAATTCTTTAAAAAATAATCTTATCTAAGATAAGATTATTAATATTTCTTATTTTTTAAAATTCCTTTATTAGATTCAGTTGAGTAATAATCAAAGATTTGAGCAACTGATTCATTATTAGAAACAGCTTCAATCATCTTAGAAATCATTTTAGAAATAGATAAAACTTCAACTTTACTAGTTCTTTGTTTCATCTTATCGCCAAAAGGGATAGTATTAGTTATTAGCATTTTCTTAATAGGACTAGCTTCAATTTTCTCTAAAGCATCATTAGAAAAAATACCATGAGTAACAAAGACATAAATTTCTTTTGCACCATTTTCTGCAAGTAACTTAGCTGAGGCAACTAAAGAACCAGCAGTGTCACATATATCATCACAAATCATACAGATTTTATCTTTAATATCACCGATAATATTAGAAACTTGAACCTCATTAGGTCTAGGTCTGCGCTTATCAATAATCGCAAGATTAGCACCAATTGCTGAAGCTAGGGATCTAGCTCTAGTAACTCCTCCATGATCTGGTGAAACAACAACTACATCAGGGTGTTTATAATAACCCTTATCATTAATATGCTTTGCGAAAAGTGAAATAGCTGATAAATCATCAGTAGGAATATTAAAGAAACCTTGAATTTGTTGTGCATGTAAATCAATAGTTATGATACGATCAATACCTGCTACCGTTAATAAATCAGCGACTAGTCTTGCGGAAATAGGTTGTCTAGCTCTTGCTTTACGATCCTGTCTAGCATAGCCAAAATAAGGGGTGATGATCGTAATTTCTTTAGCACTTGCTCTTTTGATTGAATCAATTGCTATAAGTAATTCCATTAGTTTTTCACTTACTGGTTTACAGGTTGACTGTACAATGAATACATGCTTCCCTCTTACTGATGATTTAGCTTCCACAATGATTTCACCATCAGCAAAGTGTTTAACATCAATAAGTCCTGGTTTAATATTTAAATAATCACATACTTCATTAACTAATTCCTTATTACTAGTTAAAGCATAAACTACAATATCATCTCTTAGCATTTTTTCTCCTTATTAAGGTATTTAATACCATAATTTTCTTTTATAAATAACTGACTTCTTTCAATATGCATATCACCAGCTGCAACATCCTTTGAAATAGTAGATCCAGCAGCGACAAGTGCGAAGGAACCGATCTTAATCGGTGCTATTAAATTAACATTAGAACCAATAAAAGCATCATTCTCGATAATTGTTTGTGACTTTACTTTACCATCATAATTAACTGTCACAACACCGCAGCCAATATTAACTCGTTCACCACAGATACAATCACCTAAATAAGATAAATGTGCACATTTAGCAGCTTTTTTAAAATGCGTATTCTTAAATTCAACAAAATTACCAATGCGACAATCATCCTCAATAGTAGAATTCATTCTAATATGAGCCATCGGTCCAATACTGGTATTTGAAGCGATTTTAGAATCACTAATATGGGATGAAATGATGGTATTATTATCACCGATAATAGTATTTACAATACGTGAATTTTCATAAATGGTATTATTTTTACCAATAGTAGAATTGATAATTGTCGTATTAGGATGAATAATTGTACCTTTTTCTATTTTTACATTAGCTAAATAAACATTGCTTACATCAATTATCTTAATACCTTCATTAATTAATGCTTCTAATTCAATTTTACTTAAATACATTAAAACCTCTTAACGCCGGGTCCAATAGCACTAATAATCATTAATGCAATCATTACAATAACCATGAATAAAATAAAGATTTTTTTCATATAACTATAATAACATGTTTTAAATAATAATTATACAGTTTATTGTGGCTTATTTAGTTCTTTAAGCTTAGCTTCAAGCTCTACGATTTTATTCCGATAATTAGCAATATTATTATTTATCATCTGCTTAAAGTTTTGTATTTCATTTACTAAATCATTGATTATTCTAGTTTTATCTTGATATTCAAGATCACTTTCCTTAAAAATAAGCTCTTTTTCTTTTAAATTACTTACTAAACTTTCATAGCTTAAACTTAGTTTTTGGCTAAGTAAATCATTTTGACTATTATCCAAATCAAGATTAGCTTCCCTTACTTTACTTTCTAACTGTTCCTTAGTTGCACTCCAAGCGATGAATTCATCATTATATGAAACACTTGATTCATCTTGTGGTTTTAAAAGTAGATGATTACTTAAAGCTAATTTATTTTCTTCTAGCACTTTTTGGGCTAAATCTACTTTCTGCTCATAAGTGATAAGCTTCCTTTTCGCATCATCATAATTTTGATAAGCCCTATCATATTCATTTTTAAGTTCAAGATACTCCTTTTCAAACTCTGCTAGGATTGCTTTTTCATTTTCTAACTGCTTATTTAATTCTTCACCTTTTCTACTTAAAATCAATCTTGAATTATTAATTTCCTTCTCATAAATTAGAATTTCTTCTTTTATTGCATTAATGAGGGCATCATTATTAGTACTAGGTAACTCAATCGGCTTATAAGTATTTTTGATAACTTCTTCTTTACTTTCTTCCGTTTTACTTGTTTCTACCTTCTTAGTTTCTTCCTTTTTAACTTCACTTTGAATAGGAATTTCTATCTTAAGTTCAGTCTGCTTTTTACTAGAGCTATAAGTAAAAAATAAAATGATGCCTAGTATTACAAGGATGATAAAAATTATAATTCCCAAAACTTTCCTTACCATATCGTTATTATAGCTTAAATTGATATATTAATCTATTTTTTTATAAGAATCCTGTGTTTGATCATAGATAAAATCAGGATTTGCTTTTAGGTAAAAAATATTAACTTCTTGATATAGATAAATTTTATCAAAATGATAAAGACCTAAATAAGTTTCATCATTTATGATTTTTTTAAAACTACTTGTAGGACTTAAACTGATGATTAAAATATAAAGATAAGTAAAGACAAAGAGTACTAAGAGCTCTAATGTAATTACCATAAACTTAAAATATTTATGTTTCGCCTTCTTTAATAAGTCTGTAAAATAAGTAAAAATAAAAATAAACAAACCAATAAAAAAGAGGGTTCCAAGACTGAAAATTATTGCCGGTTTTAAAAATAATTGCTTATCAATAGTTGGAAGTGCTAGTAATATAAATAGCGCTGTACTGGTTATAATAAAACTTAAACCAAATTTATAATAATTCTTTATTAATTTCAAAAACCTTAAGTACTCCTTCTAAAACATCCTTCACTTCCATATAACATTTTTCTTTTAATTTCTTTTCAGCATGATCCATTACAAATGAATATTTAACCTTCTTAAACATTGCGTAATCATTAAAGGAATCACCAAAACAAGCAATTTCATCATTTTTAAGCTTATACTTAGACATAAGATAATCAATCAGTTTACCCTTATCAGCCTTTTTATTAGTGATTTCTAAAAAAACCTTGGTTGAACTAGTTACTGAATTATTTTCTCCTATTTGATCCTTAAAGAAATTATATAAAATTGCATTATCTAATTCATCTTTAGTAATGATTGATAATTTCGCAAATTCATTATCCATCCCCTCCAATAGATCTAAATATGGTTCATCATGGATTTTAATCTTAACTGGATCAAGTTCATTTGCCTTCTTATATCTTTCTAAATAATATTTAATAGGACTTGATAAATAACGTTCACCATTAAAACTTTGGATAAAGGATACTTCATAATTTAATTTAAATTCATTTAAAAGTTTATTTACATTAAAAATAAGTTCTTTACTAATAGGATATTTAAAGACTTCCTTATAATTATCAGTGATAATAGCACCATTAAATCCAGAAACATATTTATCTTTAAAATCATAGTGATTTAAAATATATTCACCATAAGCATTAGAACGACCACTATTAATAGCACAGATGATATTATTTTCTTTTAATAATTCTAAGGCCTTTATACTTCTTGCACTAAGATCTAAAACTGACTTTCCATGATTAAGAAAAAGGGTACCATCTAAATCGAATATACAAACTTTAATCATCAATTAAACCCAAATCTTTAAAGGCCTTATAATAGCCATTATCCCTTACATCAGAAGTTATAATATCAGCTTGTTTTTTAACTAAATCTAAGCCATTACCCATTGCAATACCAAGCTTTGCCATCTTAATCATATCATTATCATTATTACCATCACCAATCGCAATAGTATCATCATTAATTATGCCTAATCTAATTAATTTTTTAATGCATAAACCTTTTGAATTCTCTAATTTACTAATTTCACCAGTTAAATATTCTCTTTTAGAGCCGCTTACCACATTAAATAAAAAACGAATATTACCAAAGAATAAATGATAATCATCTTCTTTTAAGGCTTTAAATAAAACTTTATAAATCTTAATATCAGGATTATATTCACTTAAAGGCTTCCATGTTTTAATATCTTCTGGATTGCGGTATCTTGCTAGATCCTCTATCCAATCACTGCTTAAATATGATTTATCATAACCATCTAACATCAATCTGATGTTATATTTGTTTGCTAGATCAATAATTTGCTTAACCTGTGAATGGTCAAAGGGATCATCGATCACAAGTTTATTATCAATCTCGACATAAGCTCCTAATGAAGCGATATAACCATCAAATTCAAATAATTCTTTAATTTTCTCTAAAGATTTAGGACTTCTTCCAGTATTAATAATAATCTTATGACCTTTTTCTTTTAATTTAATTAAACATTCTTTAGTTTTATCAGGAATTATGGTGTTTTGTTTTTCATGATAAACTAAGGTTCCATCAATATCTGTAAAAATAAATTTCATACTAGTATTATATACAATTTACTAAAGCTATCAAAATTAAAATAAAAAAGCTAAGATAACTTAGCTTAATTATCATAAGATTAATTAATTCTGATAAAATCAACTACCTCGCCTAGCCAATTTTTATCATTATTTAATTTTATTTCAATTTTATTAATTAAATTTACATTATTAGCATCATATTCTGCGATAAAGCCAAAATCTTCATTATTAAAATCTCTATTGGTATAAAGTGCACTTATTATTCCGTCTTTGTAAATAATTTTTCTAATAATATATTTTTCATTAATTAAATCCATTAGTAAGCTTTGATCTAATACATTTTCCTTCTCACTAAGCTCTAGTTTATCATTGAATTTATAAAGGATATTATGATCGGTAAATACAAATATTAGATCATTATGAATATAAGCATAAATAATTCTTTCCTTATCAAATGTATATTCATTTATTTCATAAGTATTAGGATCTAAAATGGCTATTGCGGAATTTTTTTCACCCCTTTGATAATTATTTAAACTATTATTACCATAGGTTACTATCTTATCATTAAAGTCTAATAATTCACTACTTGAAGAGGTGAAACTACTATTAAAATAAATTCTCTTTAAAACTAGCGCCCTAGCTTTATCAATAATGCTAATACCATTCTTTTTATCTATTTCATGATATGATTCAATAAATAACTTATCATTTTTAACTAAACCATTATTTAAATACTGATTTTCTAGACTTACTCTTTTTTCACTATCTTCACCATTATATATTACATCACTAATATATTTACCATCAATAAATCCGATATTTGCTGTCTTTATAAGTGTATCATTACTTGCTCTAGTAAACCATGATGCGAAATATTTATCATTCTTGCCTTCGTATTCATTCGCATATTTTTTAATTTCGCCATTACTATCTAAAATAAAATGCTCATTTACTCGATTGGAACTAAGATATAATTTTTGATCAAAATAATTAATTGTATTAATACTATAGCCATCATAATTATATTCATAAGGAGGTAAATTATTATCTTTAATAAATAATAATTTAGCATTAGCCTCTCTTGATCTTGATAAGGAAATTATATACTTAGAGCTTTCTAGCGGTATACTACTATCTTTATTTATATCATTTTTAGCGCAAGAAACTAAAAGGAATAATATTAGCATAGTGGTAATTAATAGCTTTAAATTACTCTTTTTCATAAAATACATATGTGTTACTCCTATTAGTTAATTCTACTCTAGATACAGCTTTAAAGCTTTCTAAATTATTAAAATCAATGTCAAAACCTTGATTTTTCCATGTTTTTAAGACTAACTCTAAAGAGTAAAATGAATTACTAATTTCTTTATTAAAGAGATTAGTACTATATGATTTATTTTCACCATCTTGCCTTAGCGCATCTCTAGCAACATTCTTATAATCATTAATAGAAGCATCTTTAACTCTAATTCCATATACTCTAGATTTATTAGCCCAGTCATTACTATAAACTCTTATCTCATTTTCAGGATATGATTCAATTGTATAATTAGCATTTTCATGAACAATTGCCGCATGTTTTGATGCATCCATATTTTTCTTAAATGAAGAAAAACTATAAGTTATTAAAACATCACCCACAGTGCCAAGAGTCGATGCACTCTTAAAATTTTCAATAACAAAATTATTTGGACTATATGCTTTTAATTTAGCTAAAAATAATAAATCGCTACTTAATATATCTTTCTCAAAATCAATTTTATCTCTTCTAGCAATGTAACTAGCTAAATTATTATTTATCGCTTGCATCGAAGACACTTTATGATATTCAATTATTAAAGCTTTTTCTTCTTCACTAGGCTCTTTTGAAAAATCAATTTTTTTTATTTTTTCTTGTAGCTCAGCCAAGTTTTGATCACCCTTTGCAAAAGTATGACCAAAAAATGTTATTCCTATTAAGGAAATAAACAATAACTTAAGTATAGTACGTATTTTAAGCATTTTACACCTCTCTTATATGTTTAAATCGACATGTATCTTTACTTTATATATATCAAATTTAAAATAAGGCGTCAACGTGCTATAAACTAACTTTATATAACCAGAAAATAAATTAATCTAGCTTTGGTTAGTAATCAATTAATCATAATACACTAAATTATAATAACTAAATCTTTATTTTTAATAGTCTAGTTGCGATTAGTATTGAGATAATACATACACCTACATCACCAAATATTGCTAGCCATATATTAGAGAAACCTAAAAGCGCCAATAATAATATTAATGATTTAGTGCCTAAGATAAAAAAGATATTAAGATATACCGTACTAAGGGTTTTTCTAGCAATCATAATTGCCTTATATAATAAGTTATAATCATCACTAGCGATAAGAATATCTGAAGCTTCCATTGCAAGTTCACTTGATCCTTTACCAATAGAAATTCCAACATCAGCGCGCTTTAAGACAGGTGCATCATTAATACCATCACCAATATAAGCTAAACCTTTAGCATCTTTCATTATCATTTCAAGCTTATTTAATTTATCAAGGGGATTTAATTCATAGTAGTAATCACTAAGCTCTAATTTACTAGCGCAGCTTTCTACTTTTTGTTTATTATCCCCGCTTAATAATACTATTTTATTAAGTATTCTTTTTAATTCATTAATGGCCTTAAAAGCCGTTTTTTTAATCTCATCATTAATAAAAACACAGGCAGCATTTTCACCATTAATACTAAGACTTATCGCATTAGCACAGTGATACTTACATTTATTATTGTAATTACCAAGTTTTAATTCATCATTTTGATTATTATAAGCTATAACACCCTTCGCAATTTCACTTCTAACATCATGTAATTCATTTTGATGATTTTGATAATTAAAATAACTTACAATACTTTTTGCGATAGGATGATTAGAATAGCTTTCCATTTCATAAAGATATTTATAAATAGTGTTAGGATCATAGTTATCATGTACTAAAATTTTATCGACCACAAAATTAGCATTGGTTAAGGTTCCAGTCTTATCACTTACTAAAGTATCAACCTTTGCAAGTTTCTCTAAATAATTAGATCCTTTAATAAGTATCTTGTGTTTAGCAGCTAAAGCAAGCCCTGATACAAAACTTAAAGGGATTGATATAATCAAAGCACAAGGACAAGATAAAACTAAAAAGACACAGGCCTTATATAAATAAGGAGTGAAATCAGCATTAGTAAATAAAGGAATAAGTAAAATAATAGCTGCAATTAAAACGATAATAGGAGTATAATATCTCGCGAATCTAAGTGCAAAACGCTCAGATTTAGCCTTTGATTTATCAGCCTTATCAATAAGGTCAATAATCTTATAAGCAATAGAATCATTATATTCCTTTT
>JAEWGY010000096.1 GCA_023388035.1 Bacillota bacterium
TGATAGTGATGCTTTAGAGAAGTTAAGAGAAATTCTTGATCAAGATCTTAAATTTGATGTTGATGTCTTTTCTACTGTTGTTTTTGGTATCTGTAAAGACTGCAATAAGGAGGAATGATGAAAAAAATCTTAAGTTTATTAATGGTTTTATTATTAAGTACTTCACTAGTTGCTTGTAATACTAAGACAGGTTCTAAAACAAGCGCAAGTCTTAAAGTAATCACAACCATTTTCCCACAATATGACTTCACTAGAAATATTGGTAAAGAATTAGTTGATGTAAAGATGCTACTTAAACCAGGAGCTGAATCACATACATATGAACCAACACCTAAGGATATTAAAGATATCTCAGAATCAGACTTATTTATTTATGTAGGTGGCGAGAATGATGAGTGGGTTGAGCGTATTTTAGAAAGTTTAGATAAGAAACCTTTAACCTTAAAACTTACTGATTTAGTAAAAACAGTTGAAGAAGAAATCGTTGAAGGTATGCAACATAGTCATGATCATGCACATGATGATCATAATCATCATCATGAAAAAGTTAAAAAGGAAGATGTTAAGGATCGTGCTTTAACCGATTTTGAAGGTACTTGGGGAAGTATTGATCGCTTCTTTAATGATGAAAAATTTAATGTTGTATATGAAACATTTGCTAAAGAAGATAATGATACTGTAGAAAATGTTAAGAAGGACATGTTAGAGTCTTATCACAGTGATTTCCCTATTCTTAAAGTAAGTGGCGATGAAATTGCTTTAGTTGATAATGGTAATGAAGTAAGCAAGGCTAAATATGAAGCTAAGGGCTTTGAATATGTTGAAAAGAATGATCATGTTATTGTTTGGTATAAGTATGAAAGAAGTGAAGATAATGATAAATTACCTAAGTATGTAGTTATTAACGATCATGCTACTGAACCATATAAACTTGAAGAAGATCATGGTCATATGCATTTAGCTTTCAGTAATGAAAGCTTTGAAAAGGCAATTAAAAGTGGTGCTTATCCATTCTATATTGCTGCAACAAAAACAATTAATGATGTACTAGCTTTATTTAGTGATGAGGACGATCACGATCATCACCATCATGAAATCGATGAGCATGTATGGACTTCACCATTAAATGCTATTGAAATATCTGAAGCAATTAAGGATACTTTAGTTAAGCTTGATGAAAAACATAAGGATCAATATGAAAGTAATTTTAATGATTATAAGGCGCAGCTTAAAACATTAGATGAAAATATTGAAAAAGCAGTTAAAGAATCTAAGAACGACGTTTTAATTTTTGGCGATCGTTTCCCATTTAGATACTTTGTTGATCGTTATAATTTAGGTTACTACGCTGCTTTCTCTGGCTGTTCTACTGATATAGAGCCAGAACCTGCAACCATTAAATTCTTAATTGATAAGGTAAATCAAATGAAAGCTCCAGTAGTATTTAAGATTGAACTTTCAAATGGTAAAATAGCTGAATCAATTGCTAATGATACCAACGCTAAGATTTTAGAGTTTAATTCTGTACATAATTTAACTGCAGATCAACTTGCTAATAATGAATCTTATATTTCATTAATGACTAAGAATATTGAAGCTTTAAAAGAGGCGTTAAATTAAATGTTATTACAAAAACTAACCAATGCTAGTTTTGCCTACGATAATAAAGTAGTACTTAGTGATGTTAGTTTTGAGATTCATAAAGGTGATTACCTTTGTATCATCGGTGAAAATGGGGCAGGAAAATCAACCTTAATTAAAGGCATGCTAAAGAATATTAAGGTCTATAAAGGCAGTGTTAGTGATTTGGCTACCACGGTTGGTTATCTACCTCAAACTTCACGAATTGAAGCTAACTTTCCAGCTTCAGTTATGGAAGTGGTTTTATCAGGTAATTTAAATAGAATGGGATTAAACCCATTCTATTTAAAAAAACACCGTGAACGAGCAAAGCAATTCATGTCAAAGCTAAACATTCTTGATCTTGCGAGAAAGCATTTTTGGGATTTATCAGGTGGTCAAAAACAAAGAGTTCTATTAGCTAGAGCACTTGTAGCATCAGATGAAGTATTAATACTTGATGAACCTTGTGCTGGTCTTGATCTTAATGTTGCTAATTCGTTTTATGAATTATTAAAAGAATTAAATGAAAAAGATAATTGCACTATTATTATGATTTCTCATGACATTAATGAAGTATTAAAATATGCTAAAAAGATCTTACATATTAATCAAAAACAATTATTTTTCGGCAGTAAAGAAGCATTCTTAGCTGATCAAAGCTCTAAGGTATATAGGAGATAAAGATGCAAGAAATTATTAATAATATTATTGAAATGTTTTCTTATACCTTCTTAGTAAGGGCAATTATTGTTGGAATCTTAGTTTCCTTTTGTGGAGCGATGTTAGGAGTTCCTTTAGTACTTAAAAAATATTCAATGATCGGTGATGGTTTATCCCATGTTGGATTTGGAGCGCTAGCTATCGCAACAGCAATAAATGCTGCTCCCTTAAGTATTTCCTTACCCATAGTTATTTTAATAGCCTTTTTATTACTTAGAATATCAGAGAACTCTAAAATCAAAGGTGATCAAGCGATAGCCCTCATCTCAACCGCTTCACTGGCGATTGGAGTCTTTGTGATTTCAACTACAACCGGCTTTAATACTGATGTATGTAATTATTTATTTGGTTCTATTTTAGGTATAAGAAGCTATGAAGTAACTTTATCAGTTCTATTATCAATTACTGTAATTATCATTTTTATACTTTGTTATAATCGTATTTTCGCAATTACGATTGATGAAAACTTCGCAAGAGCTTCAAAGATTTCGGTAAATAATGTAAATATGCTAATCGCCATCCTAACTGCTTGTGTGATTGTTTTAGGTATGCGCACTATGGGATCTTTACTAATTACCAGTGTCATGATCTTCCCTGCGATTACCTCAATGCGTTTATTTAAATCTTTTAAAGCAGTAGTTACTTCTGCTTGCATCGTTTCAGTCTTTTCATTTATGGTAGGAATGTATATTTCTTATGCATATCATTTACCAAGTGGAGCCTCAATCACCATTATTAATATCATCATGTTTTTGGTGTATCATATTGTTAGTAAATTAAGAGTGATCAAATGAAAAGAATACTAATATTATGCTGCATTTTGTTATCATTATTAAGCGCATGTAAACCTAAAACAACTAAAGTGGTTTTATATCGCTATGATCCTAGTAAGAATATTAAGGATCAATTAACGGAAGTGCAAAAAGAGAATGAGAAAGATTTAATTAGTGAAGGTATTTATCCCCATGAAGCAATAGCAATTGGTGAAAAACTCTTCATCAGTCAAATTAATGATATTTATTATAATTTTGATGATTATAAGAATTATCATGTCCTAGTTGAAGGAATGTTTACTCATTTAGAGAATACTAAAAAGGAAAAGGTACCTGCTGTATATAGGCTAGGTCCTGGTTGCTGCAATAATGATGGTTGGGCTGGTTTTTTAATGGCTAATTATGACTTTAAGAACCTTAAAGAAAATGATTGGATTAAGGTTTATGGTAAACCTCGAATTGAAATTAATGGTCACTTTAGAGAGTTATATCTGGATGTTTTAAACATTGAGGTTTTAGAAAAAAGAGGTGCAGAATTAGTATTAGATTAAAAGGACTTAGGTCCTTTTTTAATGATATAATAAAAGAGTATGAAAGAAATAATTATAAAAAGCTATGAACATTTAAATGAGATCATTTTTAAGAATTGTTATGATCCTAAAATCGGTCGCTATCGTAATCAATTTGTTTATCGAGGGGTTTTTGATAAGAATTTTAAATTACTACCAAAACTTAATCGAATCTGTGGACATGATTTAAAATTAGAAGATAGCATTATTAGAAATTTTATTAAGTATGGTTATAGTGAAATTGATCATAATTCATCACTTTTTCAAAAAGTGGCTTTAGGACAGCATTTTGGATTACCGACAAGACTTTTAGACTGGTCTTATTCACCCTTAGTTGCAGCTCACTTTGCTACGGTAAATACGGAGCAGTATGATAAGGATGGAGTGATTTACTGTGTTGATTTATGTGCTGTTAATAATTTATTACCACCAGCCTTAAAAAGTGATTTAGATAATGATAGAGCACATATTTTCACTATTGCTACCTTAGATAAGCATTTTAAGAATTTTAAAGATTTTTATAAGTATAGTCAAAAACCTTTCTGCTTATTTTTTGAGCCTGCCTCATCAGATGATAGAATGTCTAATCAATATGCACTCTTTTCAATGTCAAGTGATACTCGAGTAGCTTTAGAAAGTTTATTACCAGATGATGATGATAAGTGTTTTAAACTAATTATTCCTAAGGAAATAAAATTAGAAATCAGGGATAAGCTTGATTATATTAACATCTCAGAAAGATTCATCATGCCAGGACTTGATGGTATCTGTAGCTGGATAACTAGAAGATATTCGAATTTAAAAAAAGATGATTAATCAATCATCTTAACGCCTTAGGGCGTTTTTTATTAGGGTTTTAATAATCATTTGATAATCAACACCAACCTTTGACATCATATTAGGATATCTTGAATGATCGGTAAAGCCTGGGATGGTATTAATTTCATTAAAGTAGATTTTAGAATCAACATAAAAGAAATCAATTCTAGCATAATCACGACAACCTAATAAATTAAAGACTTTTAAGGCAATCTCCTTTACCCTTGCATTATCTTTTTCACTTATTCGAGCTGGACAGTGGAAAATAGTTTCATTTGAGATATACTTAAGCTCAAAGTCAAAGAAGGATCTTTTCATTTCAATTTCATCAATAGCACCACAGATTAAATCATTATCTTTTTCTAAAATCGAAACACCGATTTCAAAACCTGTTAGGTATTCCTCGATGATTATTTTCTGATCATATTTATAAGCTAATTGTAAGGCTTTAATAAATTCATCATAAGTCTCTACAACACTAATACCATAGCTAGAACCTTCTCTTGCAGGTTTGATAATCATTTTTAAACCTAAATCATTTACGATTGCTTCATATTCATCCTTAGTTGGTAAATAATTTATTAATGAATGGTATTTAGCTTTTAAGATACCTTCCTTATCTAATAAACGATGACATAGTTCCTTATCATAGGCAATTAAAGATGCAGACATATCACAGCCAGTATAACTAATACCAGCATTATCTAGGATAGCTTGTAAGATGCCATTTTCACCAATTGAACCATGGATCATATTGATTGTTACATCAATTTGAAGTAAGGAATGATCTTTTTTAAAGTAGAAACCATCATTACTTAAATATAATTCATCCTTTGCTAAATTCTCCCAAGTATCATTTTGAATATTCTTACTATCAGCATGTACTAAGAAGAATTTACCTTCTTTACTATTAATGATTTTTATTAATTCATAATCATTTATTGGAAAATGATTAATAATACTTGCAGCTGAAGTTAATGAAACACTATATTCACTACCTTTACCACCACATAAAAGGGCTATTTTTTTCATCTATATTCACCTAGTTTATCTACAATATCATAAAATTTTAAAGCATTAGAAGCCTTAAAGAGAATTACACAATTTTCATCTAAAAAGGGGATTATTTCCTTTAATAATTCATCAGCATTATTAAAATGCTTACCATCAACATCATCTTCATGAAAGTATCTAGCATGATCACCTAAGGTAAATAGATGATCGATAGCTAGGGCTTTAATTAATTTACCAATTTCACTATGGAATTGTTTACTATCATCCCCAAGATCATACATATCCCCAAGTACCGCAATACTTTTTTGAGAATATGAGGATAAGATCTTTAAGGCATGGGCTAAGGATTCAGGATTTGATTTATAGCTATCATCAATGACGATAGCCTTTTTAATAATACTAATTTCATTGCGATTTTTAGTTAGTTCAATATTATTTAAATCCTCAAGATTAAATTTAATTTTAAGACTATCTAAGGCGATAATGGCTGCTATACAATTTAGGGCTTGAAATTCACCAATGAGATTAGTAGTGATTATTTTAGTGAACTCAAAGATTAAGGGATTAGTTTTTAAAACCTTAGTATGATAATTATTGGCTTTATTAAAGCCGAAGGTTTTAATAGGACATTCTAATTTTAATTTCCTTAAACTATTTAAAAATTCACTATTATCACCATTAACCAGTAATCTACCACCAACCTTAAGATGCTTAGCAATTTCAAGCTTGGCCTTATAAATATTTTCATATGAGCCAAGATCAGCAAGATGAGCACTACCAATTGAAGTGATGATCGCAAGATCCATTTTCGCAATAGAGCCAAGATAATCAAGATCACCTAAAGCCGACATACCCATTTCTAAGATTAATAATTCAGTATCCATCGGCATACTTAAAATAGTTAAAGGCAGTCCGATTTCATTATTTTGATTACCATTAGTAGCATGAGTTTTATTATATCTTCTCGCAAGGCAAAAAAGAATATCCTTAGTTGAAGTCTTGCCATTACTACCAGTAATACCGATCACTGTTGGTCTAACTTTCTTAAGGTAAGCCTTCGCAAGTTCTCCTAAAGCAAGTTTAGTATCTTCTACTAAGATTAAGGCTTTGTTTATTTTACTATAATCATGATCACTTTGAAATAAAGCAATCTTAGCTTTGCTTAGAGCATCATTAACAAAATCATGAGCATCATAGCGATTACCGATGATCGGAATAAATAGATCATTTTCATTTATTTCATTAGAATTTATACTTATATTCTCGATCGTAAAATCTTCCCTGGTATTAATTAATTTACCATTACAAATATCTAAAATTTCACTGACTTTGAATTTAAACATATTTTTATTATAAACCAAAATAAGCTATTTTAAAAATTATGATAAAATAAAAGCAAAGGTGAAAAGATGTATAAGGGAATAATTTTTGATTTAGATGGTACATTACTTGATACCATTGATGATTTAAATGAAGCAGTTAATATAGCACTTAGTAAATTTAATTTAAAGACAATTAATCGTGAACAAACTTTAAGATCAGTTGGCACAGGATTTAGAAATTTACTAGATAAGGCAGCTAGTTATGATTTAAACTATGACAAGACAGATTTAGATGACTTAGTTAAGGAATTTGAAATAGCCTATGCGATAAATTTTAAGGATAAGACTAAGGCCTATGATGGGATATATGATCTTTTAAAAGAATTAAGTGATATAGAGTATCCCCTAGCAATCAATACTAATAAACGTGAATCTTATGCTAAAGAGCTTGTGAATTTACATTTTCCTGATATTAAATTTGATTTTATTATCGGTGAGAGTGAGGACTTTGCGAAAAAACCAGATCCTAGTGCAGCTAATATGATCATTGATAAGTGGAAACTTGCAAAACATCAGGTTTTATATGTTGGTGATAGTGAGGTTGACTTACTAACTGCGATTAATGCTAATATTGATGCTGTTCATGTTTCATGGGGTTTTAGAAGTTATGAAGATGTATGTGAATTAGAATTTATCGAATCGGTTAAAAGCGTTGATCGCTTAAAAGCAATCATCTTAGATAAGCGTAAAATGGCTTATATTGCATCACATTTTTTCAATGCAGCAATGTTTAATTGGACAGAGGAGCTGGCTAGTTATTTAGAAAGTAGTTTAGATCTTAAATTATATGTACCACAGCGTAATGATAGTATTAATGATAAAAAGAATAATGATGCGATAATTACCGATATAGCAATCTCTAAAGCAGATACTAAAATGCTTAGAAAGAGTGATATTTTAATCGCTAATCTTGATGGTCTAACAATTGATGATGGGGTAGCTGGTGAGATTATGGCCTTTGGTATCATGAATGAGTTAGAAAAAGATTATGGCATTAAAAATAATCGTTTAATTATTGGTATCTTAAGCGATATGAGACATTCAGGTAGTGGCGCTAATAGACTTTATCGTAATTTGATGATTATTGGTAAAATTAAGGAACATGGTCAGATTTTATATACCTATCCAAAGGATCTAAGCTATCGTGAAGAATTAATTAACTTAATTAAAAATTTCGATAACTAATGAAAACTTGCTATTGAAAGTACTTTGGTTTATAATATATTCACAAAAGGAGATTAAGAATGAAAAAATTATTATCAACATTATTAGTTGGATTAATGTTTATTTCATTAGTTGCATGTAGTCCTAAGAAAAATGAACAAGCTAAACCAACTACTGAAGAAAACAAAACAACTGAAGAAACAAAAACAACAACAAGTACAG
>JAEWGY010000105.1 GCA_023388035.1 Bacillota bacterium
TGCTTATTTTATCTGGTATGGTATTGTAAGATTCTTTATTGAATTTAAACGTACTGATGCCCTTAAAGTAGGTTCTTCTAACTTGTTAATTGCGCAAATTATCAGTATCCTTTTTGTGATTATTGGAATTATTGGATTTATTGGTTTATTTGATAAATTTATTCCCTCATATAAACCGACTATTATTTTTGATTTAGATGGAACCTTAATTGATTCTAAAATATCAATTCTTAAAACTTATGAATATTTATTCACTAAATATCGTAAAGCTAAGGACTTTAATGAAGCTGTTAAAAAGGAAGTGATTGGACCATCACTTAAAGAAATGTTTAGTAAATATTTTCCTGAACATAATTATCAAGATCTATTACAGGAATATCGTAATTTAAATGAAAAACACTTTGCTGATTTTGCTAGTCCTATTGATAATGCTTATTATGTTTTAAAAACCTTAAAAGATAATAATTATAAGGTCTTTATTTTCAGCACTAAGATGCATAAGGTTATTGAAGATAATCTTAAAACCTTCAATTTAGCTAATTTTGTTGATGATATTGTCGGTATTGATGATACTAAAAATCCTAAACCAGATGCGGAAGGAATTTATAAGTTACTTACTAAATATCGTTTATCCTTTGATGAAATTATCATGATTGGAGATACTTATTTAGATATTAGAGCTGGTAAGAAAGCGAAGGCCTTCACGATTGCCTGTAATTTTGAAGAAGATAGCATAGAGATGATTTTAAAGGAAAAACCTAATATTTATATTAAGGATCTAAGTGAAATTTTAATAATCTTAGAAAAGAATACTTATTTTAATGCAGATAATATATAAAAAAGCCCTAGGGCTTTTTATTTTCTTGCTTCTTTTACAATTTCTTTAGCATTTTGACACAATTTAAGAATGGTATCAAATTGTTTATTTTTAATTAATTCTTTTGAAAGCATCCAAGAACCACCACAACAAGCGATTACTTTTTCTTTTAAATAATCCTTAACATTTACTTCATTAATACCACCAGTAGGCATAAAGCGTACATTAGTATAAGGAGCGCATAGTGCTTTGATCATTTTAAGACCACCACTTGGTTCTGCAGGGAAGAATTTGAGAACATTTAAATCAAATTCTAAGGCTCTTTCAATTTCACTAGGTGTAATAGCACCAGGGATTACTAAGATATTCTTTTCTAAGCAATATTTAACAACCCTAGGATTAAAACCTGGTGAGACAATAAATTTAGCTCCTGCTTCGATTGCTTCATCAACCTGTTTGGGATTTAAAACCGTTCCGGCGCCTAATAATAGATCTGGATAATTTTCTGACATAAGTTTCATTGCTTTAAGTGCAGCATCAGTTCTAAAGGTTATTTCTGCACAAGCTAAACCTGATTCCATTAACACTCTACCAAGTTCTAGGGCATCATTTTCATCTTCAATAACAACCACCGGTACAATACCACATTCTTCTAAACGTTCTAAGATATCCATATTTTCTCCTTTGCAATATTATTATAAACAAAAATAATTTAATATTAAAGCATTTCCTTAGGCTTATATTGTACAATTTTTATTTTTTGATAGTTAAAACTTAAAAACTGTACAAATATTTAATTTGATACTATAATTAAATTATGTTAAGAGATGAGGTTCTGAATTTTTCTTTAAATTTATTTGATCACTTAAAAATTAAATATCAAATTCTTAATTCCACTCTAAAGTTAGATGATAATTTTGATTATGGTCTAAGACTTGCGCTTGGTATTAAAGATCGCTTAGATCAATTTTTAAGTACAAAATATTTAACTAAATTAAAAAAGCAGCGAGAAGTTTTAATCATTGAAGATGAATTTGATTGTAATTATATTTTAATTCCAGCAAGCAACCTAAAAGAAGCGATTATTTTAATTGGTCCGATTAGATTTACGGCGATTAATAATAATAAAATTAAGAATATTATTGATCGTTTAAGCTTACCAAATACTTATTTCTCTTATTTAACACAGTATTTTCAAACTATTAGTGTGATTAATGATAAAAATCATTTTTTTAAATATTTAAATTGCTTAGTTGAACATTTATTTGCACCACATAGTTATATTATTAGAAATGTTAAGGTATTTAGTGATTTTAATAAACACTTTGATGAAATTAATCCTGATAGTAATCCTGAAACCCTTAAAATTATCAAGGCTAGATATGAGAAGGAACAGGAATTAATGGAAGCAATTAGTGTTGGTGATATTAATAAAGCTAAAGAGCTTTTAACTTATTATGAACATCCTAAAAGATTAAAGGATCAATTAAGAGACTCTAAGAATTTTCTAATTATTGATAATACCCTTTTTCGTAAGGCGGCTCAAATAGCCAGTGTTCATCCCATCTATCTTGATGAGATATCATCTAAATTTGCTTATAAAATTGAAATGATTAGAAATCTTGATGATGCGAAAAGATTAAGGATTAAGATGCTAGAGGAATATTGTCATCTTGTTGCGAATATGTCAGTTAAAGGCTATTCTTCAAATATTTCCAAAGTGATAAATTATATCATGTTACATTTAAATGAAGATCTAAGTTTAAACTACCTATCAACTAAATTTCATATTAATCCATCATATTTATCTGATCGTTTTAAAAAAGAAGTAGGTATCAATTTAATTGATTTCATCAATAAAAAAAGAATTGAACATGCTGTGTACTTAATTAATATTGGTAATAATTCACTTCAAAGCATCGGTGAATTATGTGGTTTTGATAACTATTCTTACTTTGTAAGAACCTTTAAAAGATATGCTAAAATTACTCCTAGCGCATTTAAAAAACAATCAATTAAAAAAATGTAAGCATAATTTATTTTAAGTAATTTATCATAATACATTTACTGATTTTAAAGGACTATGTTATTATATTTCTATGACTTTTAAAAAATATAACACAAAAAACATTACATTCTTTATTATTGGTTCGATTATGATCGGAATAGCACTAGCTTTATTTACTGGTTCTTTATGGGGTGCTGATCCTTTAACTAGTATCTTTGGCTTAGTTTATCAAAAACAGCAGTTTTTCACCCAAGGCATGATTATTAATATTATTTCTATGATTATGATTTTAATTGTTGCGCTTATAGATTATAAAGAATTAGGTCTAGGAACTATTGCCGCTCCCTTTATTGTTAATGCTGTAGTTGACTTAGTAAATAAGGTGATTACTTTCTCTAATAATAGAATGGAGAATATTATTTATCTACCCTTTGGTTTAATTTTACTTTCACTCGGTGCTGCTTTTTGTATTGTTGCTGGAATTGGAAAATCAGCCTACGATTCACTTATAATGGCAATAGCTAATAAATTTAAAACAAGCTATTCATTTATTCGCTATCCCTTAGATATCATCTTTGCCATTATCGTGCTTATCTTAGGAGGTACAATTGGTATATGGAATATTTTAGTTATTTTTTTAGTGGGACCACTAGTTGATCTATTTATTTGGCTTATTAAAAAATTTCTTTATTAATAACTAATCAAATAAAAAAATTATTTTTTGATAAAAAAGTCTTTACAAACAGGCTCCTATAAGGTAATATATAGTAGCTAGCTTTTTAAGACTAGTTTGTCCCGGTAGCTCAGGCGGTAGAGCAACTGACTTTTAATCAGTGGGTCGAAGGTTCGAGTCCTTTCCGGGACACCACTTAACATTTTGGGATGTAGCCAAGCGGTAAGGCAAGGGACTTTGACTCCCTCATTGCACTGGTTCGAATCCAGTCATCCCAGCCATCTTTAAATAACATGGAGGCTTAGCTCAGTTGGGAGAGCATCTGCCTTACAAGCAGAGGGTCAGCGGTTCGAGCCCGTTAGCCTCCACCATGCCGACTTAGCTCAATCGGTAGAGCAACTGATTTGTAATCAGTAGGTTGTGGGTTCAAGTCCTATAGTCGGCACCACTCCTTTGATGGAGAAGTAGCGAAGTGGCCAAACGCGGTTGACTGTAAATCAATTCTCTACGAGTTCGGTGGTTCGAATCCGCCCTTCTCCACCATCTCTCACTTTTATAAATATCGACATTAAAAAAGTCCCTTAGGGACTTTTTTATGTATATCATCAACAATAACCAAGGCATTAAACATAGGTCTTTCAACTTTATTATTAGTTACAATCTTACCATCAACAATCATTTCACTAGATCCACCACCATCAAGTAATATAATGATTAAAGGATCTTTTAAAAATTCCTTTACGAATAATTTTATATCAAAGCTATTTAAACCAGGTTCATGCACTAAAAAATAGAAGGTTTCTTTAGTATAAATAAGATAGGTATGTCTTTTATAATTATTAAGTAGCTTTGACTTATCGACTATTGCCTTAGATAATAGATAATGGTCTTTTTTTAAATCGAAGATGGCAGCTGGAGAAAAGCCGCACTTAGAATTAGGGAAATCATTTTTAGTAAAGTCACCATAATAAAGTTTATGGTTATGGATAACACAGTCAAGTATATCATCTTTATCATAGATATAATTAAACTTATTTCCCTGTGAGCGACCTAAATTATAGCTTGCAAAGTAATTACAATTAATTGCTGCTTTAACTCCTTTAGTAAATGTACTAAGTTTTGCTTTTTCCTTTGATTGATAATGAAGCAGGCATTCATCTTCAGCTTTTTGATATAGGTATATATAAGTATTGTAATATTTTAATTTTTGATACATAGGATACTTTCTTATTTGAGCTAAAATAATTTGTGATTAAATTTTATTATCTTTTACTTATTATTTTAGTTTTAGCTTCACTTATGATAATTTAAATACAATTTACCAATAAATCTCCTAAACTTTAGCTTCGTGAGATGAATTGGCAGGCATAATTTTATTTTAATGATAAAATAAAAATAAGAAATTAAATAGTGGCAGTCATAATAAATACTTACTGCAGTAAATAGCATAAGATAAATAAAACATTTAGTAGGATAGGAACTATCCGAATTTACGCTTGTGGACTTTGTGTAAGACGTTTTGATTTTTAGAAATAAAACGATAAATGCAGTAAAGGATGAAGTAAGAAGCACCTATACTTTAACATAGAGTGTAGTTCACTTATACTGCAATAATATCATCTAGCTTAATATCATGAGCTTCACTAAAATCAACATCAAGCTCACATTCCTTTAAGGCAATACCGATTGTAGGAATTTTATTGACACTAAGATATCGATCATAGAAGGCCTTACCATAGCCTAAACGGTATTTTTGATAATAAGCAAGGCAGGGGATGATAATTAAATCAGGTTTTAATATTTCCTTATCGGTTGAAATTGGAATATTATATTTACCATTTAAATGAGTACCGCTAAACTTATTGAAAATTAGCTCATCTTCATCATTAATATTAGGTAGTAAAAAAAGCTTATTTTTTAAATTTAATAAACTTAAGATTGATAATTCATTTTTGATTGGATAATAAATTGCTACTTTATAGGCTTTAATAAAAAGGGGATGATTTATAATTTGCTTATATAAAATCATCTCCTTTTCTTTAATTAAAGTAGAATTCTCTTTGAGTTTACTCGCCTTCATTTGAATCATCATTCTTAGCTCTTTTTTTAATTTGTTCTTCATAAAACTCCTTTAAGATACTATAACTTTCCTCGGATAAATAATGTTCAATCTTACAAGCGTCTTTTAATGCGGTACTTTTAGAAACACCAAGAGCAATTAAAAGTTCACTAAGAACAATATGTCTTTCATAGATCCTTTGAGCTAGCTTTAATCCCTTACGACTTAATTTAATATAGCGTTGGTTTAAGATTTTAACATAGTTTAAATCTTTTAATTCCTTAAGTGCAATTGAGACTGAAGATCTACGAAATTTAAGTTGTTTAGCGATATCAACAGAGCGAATATATCTTTTTTCTAATAATAGAATATAGATACACTCAAGATAATTCTCAATCATTTCCCTTTCTACCATGTATCAATTCTAACACTAAAAGATAAAAAAGAAAAGATATAAAGTTTTTTATGCTACAATATTGTGCATGATAGGGGGTAATAATGTTTAATAATGAAACTTTAATTTTCATGCTACGTATCTTTTTAGCTGGATTATGTGGAATTATGATCGGACACGAAAGACAGTCAAGACGTAAACAAGCAGGTCTTAGAACTCATGCGATTGTTGCGGTAGCTGCTGCTTTGATGATGATTATTTCTAAACATGGTTTTGATGATGTAGTTAATGATTACATTAAATTAGATCCAAGCCGTGTAGCTGCCGGTATCGTAACCGCTGTTGGTTTTATTGGCTCGGGGATAATTGTATTTAAACATAATTCAGTTAATGGTATTACTACTTCAGCTGGAATTTGGGGAACCGTTGGGGTAGGTATGGCCTTAGGATCTGGTTTATATGTTCTAGGGATCTTTACAGCTATTTTAATTGTCTTAGCACAGTTATTCTTAGCTCGTAGTGGTATCATGAATGAAATTATCGAAGATCATGAACTAAGTATTGGTTATGATAAAGAAGAGTTATATGATTTCATCATGCAAAAACTGAAAGAACATCATATCAGTATAAGTTCAATAAGTTTAAAGAAACGTGAATATGGCTTTACACTTAGCATGAATATCAAAACTGATGAAAGTTTTAAATTTAAGAATTTCTACGAAGAACTAAGATTAGTAGAAGGCATTAATTCCTTATCATTGATGTAATAAAAAAGTAAGTTTTAAAACTTACTTTTTCTTTAAATATTTAATAACATCACTACCTGCTAAAGCTCCTTCATAAACAGCTCTAGCAATCTGCAGGATACCTTTATTACAATCACCGCAGGCATAGATGCCAGGAATATTAGTTCGCATATTTTCATCAACAACGATCTTATTATTATCAACTGCAATACCTAATTTACGAGCAAAATCAACACTACCTGCGCTGCCTAAGGCAATAAATAAACCATCAACTTCATACTCACCATTTACGCCTTCAATTTTACTTAAGCGATCATCACCATGGGCTACCCTAAGTTTATCAGTAACAATTTTATAATTATTTAAGCTTTCATCTAAAATTGGATCACCATTGGTATAAATTGTAAGATCAGCACTTAGATTACGTAAATACTCCGCTTCATGAGCAGCATAGGCTGAATTACCGATGACACCAATCTTTTTATCTTTGAAAAAGAAACCATCACAAGTTGCACAGTAGGATACACCTTTGCCTTCAAACTGACTTAATCCTCTTAAAGGTGGAGCAGCACGATAGGTTCCAGTTGCGATAATTATCGCATCAGCACTATAACGCTTATTATCAGCTGTTAAGACATCATATTTTTCATTAAATTCTAAACCATTAACTTCAGCCTCAATTATTTTAACACCTAAATCTTCAGCCTGTTTTAGACCTAAATCATAAAGCTGTTTACCATTCATATTAGGAACACCATAATAATTATCAATATCAAATGCTTTTTCTAAGGCAAGTGCTCCTTTATGAATAATAGTAACATCAACATTACCACGTCTAGCATATAAAGCAGCACTAACTCCAGCAGGACCACCACCTATAATAATTAAATTTCCCATAATACCTCCAATATCCATAAATATTAAATAACGAAATAAGTTTTTTTTCAAGTAAAATAATTCCAAATAAGAATTATAAGAATAAATTATTATAAAAAGTCTTGAAATAAAAATTATTATAGTGTAGAATAATATAGCGTTAAATTTAACGCAGAGATATTTGATTTTTTGGAAAGTGCAGCAAATCAAATGGTTCCTTAGCCAAGTGGTAAGGCAATAGACTGCAACTCTGTGATCATCAGTTCAAATCTGATAGGAACCTCCAATGGGGATGTGGCGGAATGGTAGACGCGTTGGACTTAAAATCCAATGGTAGCAATACCGTGAGGGTTCAAGTCCCTCCGTCCCCACCATGATTTGACTGTAAACGGGACGTAGCACAGCTTGGTAGTGCACTTGATTTGGGATCAAGGGGTCGCAGGTTCAAATCCTGTCGTCCCGACCATTTTTAAGGCGAGGTAGCTTAGTTGGCTAGAGCGTTCGGTTCATACCCGGAAGGTCGTGAGTTCGAGTCTCACCCCCGCCACCATAAAATCAAAAGAAAGAAACTTAGGCTTGGACCCTTAGCTCAGTTGGTCAGAGCTTCCGGCTCATAACCGGGTGGTCGTAGGTTCGAGTCCTACAGGGTCCACCATTAATGGAGAAATACCCAAGTGGTTGAAGGGGTCGGTCTTGAAAACCGAAAGGTCGTGAAAGCGGCGCGTGGGTTCGAATCCTACTTTCTCCGCCATTTTAAAAAATAAATAGTACCACTTTGGTACTTAGATCGCGAGGTAGAGCAGTCTGGTAGCTCGTCGGGCTCATAACCCGGAGGTCGTTGGTTCAAATCCTTCCCTCGCAACCATGGTTCTGTAGCTCAGTCGGTAGAGCAAAGGACTGAAAATCCTTGTGTCGCCAGTTCGATTCTGGCCGGAACCACCACTTTATTAACGATGATACCTAAAGGTATCTTTTTTTATGTTAGAATATATTTATGCAATTAGTATATGAAGTTGGCGATATTGTTTATGTAAGAGTAAGTAATATTCAAAATTATGGTGTTTTTGTAAAATTGGATAATGGTTATAGTGGTCTTATTCATATTTCTGAATTATCTTTTAGTTATGTCAGAAAAATTAGTGCTTTAATTGAAATTAATAGTTATATTTTCGCAAGAATAATTGATATCGATCATAATTTAAAACAGGTTAGACTTTCCTATAAATCAGTATATAAAAAAAGAGAGCGTTATAAAAACACTCCACTTATTAAAAAACTTGATCTTGATCCTAGTCCTTTATTTAAGGAACTAGATGCAATGATTGATGATTATCTAGGTAATTAATCAATCTTTTTTTATTATCAGATCACTTAAATTATCGCTGTAATAATAGTAATAATTATTCATATGAAATGATTTTAAATCAGTCTCATAAGGTTTTGAGCTTATGTAGATAGCGCCGATAAATTCATCAGGGAATTGCTTAATTAGTTTTTTACCATCTTCGATACTAAGATTAAATAAACTGGTTGATAAAGCATCCGCTAAGCCTGAATCATAGGTGATAATAGAAACTGAATGATATAAATCTAAAGGATAACCACTATTTAGATCAATGATATGATGATAGATTTTATTATCCTTAGCCTTGTAATAGTTTTGATAATCACCAGAGGTTACTAGTGTCATATCTTCTTTTAAATCAAAATTAATAGCTGAAGGACTAGCATCAGGATTCACAATTCCCACTCGCCATAAACCATCAGGCTTAGAACCGATTAACTTAATATTACCACCAGCATCAATAGCTGCTGATTTAAGTCCTGCCTTTTTTAATTTTTCTGCTACTTTACTTGCAGCATAACCCTTAGCAATACCACCTACATCAAGACTAAATTCCTTATCACTTAAATAAGCACTTGATTTATTTTCATCCAATATTAATTTATCAATTGAAAATAATTTTTTTTTGATTTCAAGCTCTTCACTTGGTGGTACATCACCTAAGAGATTATCCTCATTTAAGGATTTTCCATCTTCGCGATAATCATGCCATAGTTTTAAAAGAGCACCGGAACTAATATCAAAGGCAGGTGAGGTTTTCTTTACAATTGACTTAGCAAATTTTAAAAAATCAAATAACTCTTTATCGATGATAACTTCTTTAATACCTGCATTATCATTGATGGTCTTTAGATTATTAACTCCTTCATAATTATTATAGATATCAAAGTACTGATTATACTTTGTAAATTCCTCATCAAGCATTTTAAAGTAATCATTAAATGTTTCTTCACGATCACTATAGCCTAAAAGACTGATAAAGGTATTAAATCCTGCTTCATAAGCAGTTTTTTGATAACGTTTTAATTTTTTAGTGGTGCAAGATGTTAGAATAGCTAGTAATAAAAGCAAAATAATAATTCTTTTAAACATAGAATAATTATACTATAACTACAAAAAAAATTAGAATAATGTTATAATTATATGCAAGAATAGGAGGATTAGCAGCTATGAGTTTTTTTACGGGGCCGATGCGTAAAATGATCAAGGGTTATAAGGAATTAACACTTGATAATGAAATCCTTAAACTAGATCCTAATTTAGTTAAGGAAGCTTATTTCCCGATTAATGATAAAGCTAATACTAAAATTCTAGTTAGTGTAGGGGATAGAGTTTTAGCTGGTCAAAAAATAGCGGAAATTAATGGCAAATATTATGTGCCAATTTATTCAAGTATCAGTGGTATTGTACGTGATAATGTTAAGAAATTAAATAGTTTCAATAAGACTGCTGAGCATTTAGTGGTTGAAAATGATTTTCTTTATGAAAAGATGACTTATCCAACTGTAAGTTTAGATAGTACTAAAGAAGAGATTGTAGCTTTTATTAAGGAAATGGGTATCACTGGTCAAGGTGGTGGTGGTTTTCCGATGTATGTTAAATATGAAAATTACTCAGTGGATACAGTTTTACTTAATGCGGTTGAATGTGAACCATATATTACAGCTGATAATAGAATGATTAAAGAGCATCTTAAAGAATTAAAATTAGGAGCTAAAGCTTTAATCAAGGCAGCTAATGCAAAGAATTTAATTATTGCGATTAAGGCTAAATTTACTAATGTTATTGCTGAATTAAATGATTTTTTCAAAGATGAAGCTAATATTAGCGTTAGAACTGTAGGTGATTATTATCCTATGGGCTATGAAAAGAGTCTAATTGAAAATTTATTTAAGAAGACTTATGATCGCATTCCTCATGAAATTGGAATAGTGGTTTCTAATGTTACCAGTGCTATTGCCTTAGGTAAATCAATGTTAAGTGGTTTACCGATTATTGAGAAATTAGTAACAGTAAGTGGTGATGGTATTAATAAACCACACAATGTTATAGCACCGGTTGGAACTCTAGTTAAAGATTTATTTGAATTATGTGGTGGCATTAAATATGATACGATTCAAATCTTAATTGGTGGTCCGATGATGGGTACCTCAGTTCTTAAGGATGATGTAGCTTTAAGTGCTCATACTAATGCGGTTACTATTATGGAATTTAAGCAATATGAATCTAGTCCTTGTCTTAGATGTTCTAGATGTGTTGACTTTTGCCCAATCGGTTTACAACCTTGTAATATTAATTTAGCAGCCGCTGCTAAAAATAAAGAAAGAGTAATTAAATTAAGAGCCTTTGACTGTACTGAATGTGGTACCTGTTCTTTCGTTTGCCCAAGTCATCTTGAGGTTTGTGAAGGAATTAAAAAGGCTAAGGTATTATTTAAATAGGAGTTAATATGCAAATTAAAACAAGAGTGACTCCTGCTTTAAAAACCGTAGAGACTACTAGAAAAATCATGTTTGAACTAGGTCTTAGTCTTCTGGTGATTCTAGCATTAGCTTTATTTAAAGCTTATCATTATAGCATTTCACAGATGTTACATTTAATTTATTTAACGCTAGCAAGTTTAATAACTAGTTATCTTTGTGAAATTGCTTATGCCTATATTACAAAGCAGGATATTAAGAAATTTTTACGTAATTCATTTCCTTATATTACACCATTGATTTTAGTTTTAATCGTACCGATGAATATTGGTATTTATCCAATTATAATTGCGACAATCATCGGTGTAATCTTTGGTAAATTATTATTCGGTGGTTTTGGTCAAAATGTCTTTAACCCCGCGGCTGTAGCCAGAGGTGTGATTTTCGCTTCTTTTACTAGCGCAGTAGTTCCTGATTTAATTTCTAGTGCAACTCCTGTTGCGACAATTAAATCAGTGGGCTTTATTATGAGTCAAAGTGAACTTAATTTATTAATAAGTGACTTTGGTGGTTTAAGTAATTTACTATTAGGTTTTCATAATGGGGCAGTTGGTGAAACTTTCTCACTAGCAATTATCTTAGTAGGAATTTATTTAAGTATTCGTAAAATCATTGATTGGCGTATTCCAGTAGTTTATGTTGGTAGTATTTTTGTACTTACCTTTATTATCGGTATGATACATGGTCTAGATTTCTCTTATGCCCTATATCATATTTTAACTGGTGGTGTTTTATTTGCTGCAGTCTTCATGCTTACTGATCCGGTAACACATCCAACCACTAAAGGTGGTAAAGTCTTATTTGCATTAATTGCAGCTCTTATTACCTTATTAATTAGATTCTTAGGTAATAGTCCAGAAGGTGTTTTATTCTCAATTTTATTAAGTAATATGTTAACACCATCAATTGATCGTCTTTTTGATGGCAGACAGACTTTAATTAAAAAGAAAAATTATTTATACAATGGTATTGTCTTGGTTTTAAGTTTTGTGATTATGATCAGTGTAGGATTTAGTTTAAAAGCAAAAAATCCTTATAAATCAATTCACGTACCAACTTTCGAAAATGGTGCAACAATTAAAATTGATGATAGTGAACTAGGTATTTATCGTCCTAAATTAGTTTCTAAGGAAACAAATGATGGTATTACTACTTATGTGATTAGCGCTAAGGGTTATGGCTTACTAGATCCTGATAATCATGGTGGTGATGGTTATAAAGAGAATGTTTTCGAAATTAAGATTGATGACAATAGTAAGACGGTTAAAGAGGTTAAATTCTTAGAATTCGGTGATACTGTTAATATTGGTGATAAGGCAGTCGATGAAGGATTCTATTATCAATTCATCGATAAGAGTATAAGTGATGAAATTGATGTTGTATCTGGAGCAACTTATAGCTCTAAATCATTAGCTTCAGCTGTAAGATTAGCACTTAATGGTGGTGAATCTTATAAGAAGGGTGATAGTGTTAAATTAGATCTAAATAGTTTAAATCAAAATCATGTAAATATTAAAGAAGTTAAGAAGAATTCGATTATTATTGAAGTTAAGGGCTTTGCGGCTATTGAAGAAGGTGGTAAGGCTAATGTCTTTGAAGTTAGTATTAAGGATAATAAAATAAGTAGAATTAAATTAATTGAACTTAATGATACACCAGGAATTGGTGATAAGATTGATAATTTAGATTTCCTAGATAGCTTTAAAGATAAAACTTTAAATGATGAAGTTGATTTAATTTCAGGAGCTACATACAGTTCTAAATCTGTTGTTGGTGCAGCACTTAAAGCTTTGGAGGAAAGTAAATGAATAAAACAATAAAATTATCAATTTTTCTAGCTTTAGTAGCAATGGTATCAGCTATTTTTGTCGGTTTAGTAAATAATTTTACCAGCCCTATCATTGCTGAAAATTTAATTAAATCAGAAAGAACTAATTTAGAATTACTTTATCCTGGTGCTGATTTTAAAGCAATTGAAAATTTCACTGATGAAACTAATCAAATTCAAGGAATTTATTCAGTTAATGATGAGTCATATGTAGTAAAACTTGAAGGTAAGGGTTATTCAGCTAATGGATTTATTTACTTATTAGCTTTAAATAAGGATTTAAAAGTAGATGGTTTGGTTGTTTTATCTCATTCTGAAACTAGTGGTATTGGATCTAAGGCCTTTGAAGATGATTATATTAATAAACTTAAAGAAGGATCAACTGATACTATATCAGGAGCAACCTTTACATCTAGTGCTATTCAAAGAGGAATAGAAGCAGCTAAGACTGCTTTAGGAGCTTTATAATGTTTAAGAATTTTAAAAATGGCTTAATTAAAGAAAATCCAGTATTTACCCTATATCTAGGTATGTGTTCAGCCCTAGCTATCTCTACTAATATTAATAATGCCTTAGGTATGGGGGTATCAGTTATTATGATACTGACACTTACTAATGTAACTATTTCTGCAATTCGTAAAATAACACCTGATGAAATAAGAATTCCAGTTTATATAGTTGTAATTGCTTCGGCAGTATCGATTGTGGAAATGCTAGTTCATGCTTTTGCACCTAGTCTTTATTCTTCTTTAGGAGTATTCATTTCTCTGATTGTGGTTAACTGTATTATCTTAGGTCGCGCTGAAGCCTTTGCGAGTAAAAATGGCATGATTAAATCAGCTTTAGATGGATTTTCGATGGGTGTAGGATATACTTTATCATTATTATTAATTTCTTTAACCAGAGAATTTCTAGCAACAATGTCATTAACACTGACAAACCCTTTTGCAAATGATGCAGTTGTGTTTAAATTTGCTCCTAGCTTTTTAGAACCTTATAAAATATCATTATTTCAAACAGCTACAGGATCATTTTTTACCTTCGCGATCTATTCAATTATTTTCGGTATTTTAAAAGAAGAAAAGAAAAAAACAAGAAAGGTGGTGAAGCGAAATGCTTAAATTATTACAGATGTCAATCGCCTTAATACTAGTTAATAATGTTGTATTAACTAAATTTCTAGGTATCTGTCCTTTAATGGGGGTATCAAAGAAAACTAAAGATGCTTTAGGGATGGGTGTTGCTGTTGTTTTTGTTATCTTTTTCTCATCAATTATCACCTATGCCTTATATCATTTAGTTTTAACACCATTACAAATTGAATATATGCAATTAATTACTTTTATTCTAGTAATTGCATCCTTTGTACAATTTGTTGAAATGTTTGTTAAAAAATTTGTACCTGCCTTATATAAATCATTAGGTATTTACTTACCTTTAATTACAACTAACTGTGTTGTTTTATATGTAGCACAAGATAATATTTCAAAGAATTATAAAGTTGTAGAGATGTTAATTAATTCTTTCATGGTTCCTTGTGGTTTCCTATTAATGATTGTAATCTTTGCTGCTATACGTGAAAGGTTAGATGGAGCTAGTGTTCCTAAATATTTAAAAGGTAATCCAATCGCTCTTATCACTTTAGGGATTATGGCACTAGCAATGTCAGGTCTTGCAGGTATTGTCTAATGTCAATCGTTTATGCAGTGATCTTTGTAGGAATCATGGTAACTATCTTTATTGTTGGTTATAGTTTAAATGCAAAGGTCGATAAACCTGCAGATTGCACTGAACCAGTAAGTCATTGTGCTGCTTGTCAAATTACTTATTGCAGTCATAGGAGGGAAGAATGAACTTAATTATCAATGCTATCTTAGTTTCTGTTTCATTAGGTATAATTTTAGGAGCGATTCTGGCGATTGCTTCAAAGGTTTTTGAAGTTAAGGAAGATGAGCGTGTAACTACTATTATTAATATGTTACCAGGATATAATTGCGGTGCCTGTGGGTTTCCTGGTTGTTCAGGTCTTGCGAATGCTCTAGTAAATCAAGAGACAAATATTGTTTCATGTAAACCTTGTAAGAAGGATCGTATGGCTGAAATAGTAGAATATATTAACAATAGTGAAGGTCCTAATGGAGAAAGATTAAATTGTAAAGCAGGATAGGTCAATTATTTGACCTATTTTTATTTTATTTAATTAAATTAGCTTTATATTAAAAAAGTTAGTCAAATCCTTTCCTAAAAAAAAAAAAAAAATGATATAATAAAGAGCAAAATTATATAAAGGAGATTTCTATGCTAAAAAGATTAATTTCATTGATGTTATGTTTTTTAATCATGTTAACACTACTTCCTATTGCAAGTAGTACTAATATTAGTGCTAATAGTAATCAGGGATTTGATGTTCAAATAGCAAGAAGGACAATAAATGGAAGTGATCCTACCTTTCAATTTATAACATTTAAAGGTGGAGTTATCAATAAGGATACCGCACCTAAAAGACCTGGTGAGGTATTTATTCGTGCCTATGTAAGAGATGGTATCTCAGGAAATATCATCGAAATTGATAGGGCAGAATATAAAGAGATAGGTGGCGATAAGCGTGTTTTCATACATATGAAAAATACCCAAGATGATGGGGTAAGCACTGCTTATTCATATAATCCGCAATACGAAGGTAATGCACCTAAAAGAGTTAAGGGAGTAACTGAAAAGATTTTCTTTGAATACTACCGCATCGCTGATACATTTAATGTTAAATATGATGTAACAGATGATACTAGGATTGCTGTAGATGGTCCAAAATTTGTAGAGAATAAAGGCGGCAGCGCTACTTTTCGTTTTACAATAAGCGTTCCACGTTCACATAAAGCTCTTATTTATGCAAATAATTCAAGAACTCCTTTAGAACAAATATCACCTGGATCATTTGAAAATAAACAGGTAACTAAAGATGGTAGTGTAATTAAAGTAGTTGAAGATGTATCTAATACTAATAGACGTGTGTATCGCTACGAATATACTATCGGTAAGGATACAAGTTTTCAAATTAGAAGTGAATCTATACTTAATTTTAATGTGGTAGCACCAGAAAATGGTAATTCTAAAAATGACTGGAAAGCTCACGAAATCAGAAATAGAGACGGTCGAAAATTAACATTCGATAATAAATATTCTAATGGTGATAATGATATCTTAATCGGTGCAGTTTCAAATAGAAGTCCAAGACCAGGAGAAACCGTTCATATTAAGGTTTATCAAAATAAACTTGCTAGAACAGATGGTAGAATACCAACATTCACTTCTTGGCTTTCAGGTATTTTT
>JAEWGY010000007.1 GCA_023388035.1 Bacillota bacterium
AGACCGTAATTGCTAACTCCTTTATCCACTGCCATAGCAAAAGTTTCCTCATGCTTAGCAATGCTACCACTACTAGAAATAGTTAAAATTAAAGAACTATTTGCATCTAGGAATTTTTTACTAAGATTTGGAATAGCACCTTTACCACTGGTATAAGTAATGAAATGTCCTTTATTTTCAATTTTTAAATTTTCATCAATTTTATAAGCTTCAATATTAATATTTGCTTCCTTAGCCTTAACTATAAGTAAATTATTAATAAATTTTTCAACATTACCGGTTTTTGAATCATAATAAACAATCATTATCCGACCTCCTTTTTTCCATTTTAATCTCTAATACTTTTTTATCATCACAACTGATTACCGTTATTAAAAAATCTTTATAGACAAATTTATCATTAATTTCAGGCATTTTATTTAAATTATAGATTACCCAGCCTGATACCGTAACAAAATCAAACTCTTCCTGATTATCTTCCTCTAAAATCTTCTCATATAGATCTTTAAGTTCTAATTCACCTTTGATAAAATATTTGTCCTTATCTTTATGATATAAAACTTCAATTTCATCATGTTCATCATAGATTTCACCAACTAATTCTTCTAAAATGTCTTCCATCGTGATAATACCTTCAGTACCACCATATTCATCAACCACTACTGCCATTTGACTTTTAGACTGTTGGAGCTGTCTTAATAAAGAAGAAATTTTAACATGGGGTGATGTATATTGTACATCTTTAATAATTTCCGAAATTGTAAAATTAGTATTACGATAACTATTGTAGTAAAAATCTTTATCTTGAATAAAACCGATAATATTATCAATATTATTTTCGTAAACTGGAATTCGAGAGTAATTATTTTCTCTAAAAACCTCACTTAATTCATCATGACTAATACTACTAGAAACTGCCACCACATCAATTCTAGGTGTTAAAATATCATGAACATCTAGATCGTTAAATTCTATTGCATTAGAAACTAAATCTGCTTCATGCTTATCTAATTCACCATCATTTTGTGCTTCTTCAACCATGGTTAATAGTTCATCAGAATTGAATTTATCATCTTTTTCGTATTTGAAAAAACGTGAAATTAAATTTTGTAAAAACTCAAAAAATACACAGAAAGGCAAAAATAAAGTCATTAAAAAAGTAATATAAGGTTTTGCGAAAATAGCGAATTGTTCAGGAAATTCCTTCGCAATTGTTTTAGGTAATACCTCAGCAAAAATTAAAACAATTAGAGTAGAAACAATAGAACTTAAAATCGGTCCATTTTTCTCACCTAAATACCTAATAAATAAAACAGCAAATAATGTTGTGGAAACGATGTTAACGATATTATTACCAATCAATACTGTTGATATTAAGCGTGTATATTTTTCAGTTAAATTTAAAGTCTTTAAAGCTTTCTGATCACCGTTATTTGCAAGATTTTTAAGCTTAATTTTAGATAAGCCAGAATAAGCAGTCTCCGCTGCACTAAAAAAAGCAGATGAAATTATTAAGATAAATAAAATTAAAATAATCGTTGAATTAGACATCAGCTATCACTCCTAGCTTTTGTCTGGACTTGGGATATTCTTCCAAAATAAAACTCCTTTATATTTTTATTTATAATATCATTATAACAAAAATATTTCAAGATTAATCATCGATGCTATCAATAATATCTTCGCTTATATTACTGATATCATTTTTAATTTTAGTTACTTCCTTGATTAAATCAATAGCCTTTTTATCGTTTTTTAAACTAATTTCAAAAGGTATTGATTTCGTTCTTACGACAGTTCTTGCGAAAATATTAATGCCCGCAGTCATTGATAAGCCTAGTTCATCAAGTACTGCTTCAAATTCTTTTTTAAGTTCCTCATCCATACGGATATTAATATTAATTTGTCCCATGTTATTCCTCACTTAAATCTATTTTTAAATGCTTATAAGCTTTTTCACTAACAATTCTACCCCTAGGTGTACGATTAATAAAACCTATTTGCAATAAATAAGGTTCATAAACATCTTCTAAGGTCATCACTTCTTCACCGATTGCAGAAGCAATTGATTCAATACCAACAGGACCTCCCTTAAAACGCTCAATAATTCCCATTAAATATCTAATATCAACTTGATCAAGACCTAATTCATCAATTGCTAATTTATCTAGTGCTAATTTAGTTAGTTTAAGATCAATCAAACCATTATTATAAACTTGTGCAAAATCTCTTACCCTTCTAAATAAGCGATTCGCAATGCGTGGTGTACCTCTTGATCTTTTCGCTAGTTCAATTAAGGCATCATCCATAATATCAATACCTAGTACTTTAGCACTGCGTTTTAAAATATCACATAGCTCTTTTTGGCTATAATAATTTAATTTAGAAATTATCCCAAAGCGATCTCTTAAGGGAGCGCTAATATCACCAGCTCTAGTAGTAGCCCCTACCAGTGTAAAGGGCGGTAAATCAATTTTTACCGAGCGGGTTGCTGAATCTTTACCAATTACAATATCTAAACAATAATCCTCCATCGCTGGATAAAGTACTTCTTCAACAATCTTAGGTAAGCGATGAATTTCATCAATAAATA
>JAEWGY010000042.1 GCA_023388035.1 Bacillota bacterium
CTCTTTATCCTTACGTTTATGAATGACAGGTACCTTAACCTCTAATGAACGAAACTTAAGTCTGGCTTTTAAAAACCATTCATAATTATCGAATTCATTAAAGAAACGTTTAGCACTATCATTTTCACTTCCTAGATAATATTCACTGATACCAAGTTTCTTACAAACTAATTCAATAAGTGAATCTTCATAACTAGCATAAGGTATATAATCTACTTTATATTGCTTTGATAAATAATAATATCTAGGACATTTAAGATATTTTCTTAAATCATTAACCTCATAAATCCTTTGCACATTTTTATTATAACATAATCATTATTTATTAATGAAAGGATATACATAAAGAGGTGAATAAATCACCTTAATAAAATACGTTTAATCGATTTTGCTCGAAAAGTGCTTTCGTCAATTTCAATAACACAGGCAGAAAGTAAAGCTTCCCCTTTTGCCACCTTAAAATGAGTTCGTTTTTTATGAATATTAGCTAGGATTACCTCTTCGATATCTCTACCAATAATAGAGTTAACAGCTCCACACATACCAACATCCGAGATAAAAGCACAACCGTCAATCACTTGTTCATCACAGGTTTGAACATGAGTATGGGTACCAATACAAGCAGCTATTTTATCTTTAAAATAATGAGCAAATAATTGTTTTTCACCATTTGCTTCGCCATGGAAATCAACAATTATAAGATCGCATTTAGTTTTAATTTCATCATATAATTTACCAAAAGAAGTAAAGGGACTTTCTTTGATACGATACATGAATTGCTCACCCATTATGCTGACAACTGCAATATTAATACCTTTAATATTATAAATTTTATATGATTTTAAATCATTTTCAGAAACATCCATATTGATTGGATATAAGAGATCTACATATTCTTTAGCATCAATTAAGATTTCTTTCTTAGCAAAGGCGTGATTACCTAATGTTAAGCAATCAATACCAATATTTTTAAAGTTAAAATAGATCCTAGGACTAATGCCCTTACCATGGGCTGAATTTTCAGCATTGACAATGGTAAAATCAATATTATAGTCACTTTTAAGTTTTGTAATACTCTCGATTAATTTACGTCTTCCTGGAGCACCAACTACATCTCCGATAAATAAAATATTCATTATTTAGCTACTTCGTTGCTGCGTATTTCTCTAATAACAACGATTTTAATCTGACCTGGATATGTAAGTTCATTTTCAATACGATTTTTGATTTCTCTTGCGATAATCGTCATATTGACATCATCTACTTGTTCAGGGCAAACAATGACTCTTAATTCTCTACCTGCTTGAATCGCAAAACTACGCATAACTCCAGGGAATGAAGTAGCAATAGCTTCTAAACTTTCTAAGCGATGAATATAATTTTCAATACTTTCATTTCTAGATCCAGGTCTTGCAGCTGAAAGTGTATCAGCAGCAGCTACTAAGGTAGCGATTACCGATTTGGCTGGTACATCACCATGATGTGATTCAATAGCATTGATCACAATATCATTTTCCCCATATTTGCGCGCTATTTTAGCACCTAATTCAACATGGGTACCATCGATTTCAAAATCTAAGGCCTTACCAATATCATGTAATAAACCAGCACGCTTAGCTAATTGCTGATTAAGACCTAACTCCGCTGCCATAATTCCAGCAATACGAGCTACTTCCATAGCGTGAGTTAATTGGTTTTGACCATATGAATAACGATATTTCATACGTCCTATCAGTTTAACTAATTCTTTGTTAATTTTAGAAATACCTAATTTAAATACAGCCTCTTCACCTGCTTTTTGGATGGTTTTTTCTAAATTTTCAGTTTGCTTATTTACAATTTCTTCTATTCTAGTAGGTTGGATGCGACCATCCTTAATTAAGGCTTCTAAGGATAATCTTGCAATTTCACGTCTAATTGGATTAAAACAACTTATCGTAATTGCTTCTGGCGTATCATCAATTATTAAATCAACACCAGTAGCCTGTTCTAGGGATCTAATATTTCTACCCTCACGTCCAATAATACGGCCCTTCATTTCTTCATTGGGTAAATTAATTACTGCTACTGTTTTTTCAATCGCTTCATCTTGAGCAATATTTTGGATAGCTAAAGCAATTAGTTCTCTAGCATTGTCTTCAGCAAGATTTTGAGCTTCTTCTTCCTTATCTTTAATATAGGTAGCAATTTCATTTTGCATTCTTGCTTCAACGATGGTCATTATTTCTTTTTTAGCATCTGCAACACTTAAAGATGCTGCTTTTTCTAAAACTGATATTTGTGCATCAATGCGCTCTTTTAATTCTTCCTCCATCTTTTCTAAATGTTCTGTTTTTAATTGAACATTTTGAATTCGATCATCAAGAGATTGTTCTTTCTTTTTTAAATTTTCCAATTGAAAATTAAGTGAATCTTCCTTACGGAGAATATTATTCTCTAACTGTCTTAATTCACTTCTTTCACTCTCAATCTCTTTTTCTAATTTAAGTTTAAGATCATAGACTTGACTCTTACCATCTAAAAGAGCTTGTTTTAAGCTATTTTTAGCTTGAATATTAGCTTCTTCTAGTATTAATTTTGCCTTTTGTTTATCTCTATTTAAACCAGCCTTGCTGATAATAATCATAATTATTACACCAAGGGCGAATCCAATAATCGTTAAGATGGAAGTAATTAGATAGTTCATATTCACCTCCATTACTATTTATTTTACCAAAAAAACCATATAAAAAAAAGAGAATATTGTTTCTCTTTTTACTAAATAGCTAATTTAATTCAATAATATTCTATTTAAAGAAAGCTAAAATCCTTGTTTTATTCGCTTCCATATCTGCATAAGCAGCATTATAAAGAGCTAATAATTCTGACTCATCACCTTTTAAACGATTGATTTTAAATTTTTTATTAGGCCTAATTAAAATAGCTTTATTATCTTTTACTAAATCTTCAATAAGATGCATTTGTTTGTAATAATTTTTATCACGAATTTGATAATCCTTATATAATTTAGGAAAATGACGATATAGTAATTTCATTAAAAAAATAACGATTTTAGATGATTTTTTCCTTACATATTCTTTATCCTTAGTAGCTATTATTAAAAACTTTTCAGCCTTCGAATTGATAGCTTTTTCAATTGGTATCATCTTAGTGATACCACCATCTAAATAATATTCACCATCAATTAAAATCTTTGAGCCAATGATTGGTAATGTACATGCTGCTTTTAAACTTTTATGATTAAGTTTTTTATTATCAATATAAATTGTCTTCCCTTTGTTTAAATTATATAAGCC
>JAEWGY010000092.1 GCA_023388035.1 Bacillota bacterium
ACACTTTTCACGCCAATAAGCATACCACTTTAAATCTTCACCAGGTTTACAAAAGAATTCTAATTCCATTTGTTCAAATTCACGGATACGGAAGATAAAATTACCAGGTGTAATCTCATTTCTAAATGACTTCCCAATTTGACCAATACCAAAAGGAAGTTTTTTTCTAGAACTACGTAAGACATTAGCAAAATTAACAAAGATACCCTGTGCAGTTTCAGGTCTTAAATAAACGGTTGATAAACTATCATCAGTTGTTCCGATATTGGTTTTAAACATTAAATTAAACGATCTTGCATTAGTGAAATTATGCTCACCACACTTAGGACACTTGATTAGATTATTTTGAATAATTTCATCAATTTCACTAGCACTTTTACCTTCAACATTAATTCCTAAAGTTTCTTCAATTAATTTATCAGCACGATATCTTGATTTACAATTCTTACAATCTACCATCATATCCGCAAAACTAGCTAGATGTCCTGAAGCTTCCCAGGTTTTAGTATTCATTAAAATCGCAGAATCAATACCGACATTTAAAGGATTCTTACGAACAAATTCATCCCACCATAGTTTTTTAAGATTATTTTTAAGATTAACGCCTAAAGGACCAAAATCCCAAGAATTGGAAAGGCCACCATAAATTTCTGATCCCTGATAAACATATCCTATACTTTTTAAATGATTAACTAATTCTTCAAATTGGTAATTTGCCATAAATTCTCCTTTAATCTAGAAATTTTAAAAAATCCATAGATTTTAAAACAATGCTACTTTGTACTGTTAAAAAATCACTTATTCTTTTAAGATCATAATAATTATAATCTAAATTATATAAACTAGCTAACTGATCATACTCAACTAAATTAAGATAACGAAATTTTAAAAGCTCTTCCTTACTTAATAGCGGAAACTCATCTAAGTAAGGATGACTCACAAAACCACCTTTAAGATAATTAATTCCAGCAACTTTTTTAACCTTTGTAACAATACAATGGTTTACCTCTGGTTTTAAACCAGCTAGCGCTAAGCATTTTGCGATAAAAAAAGCAGTAATTAAATAAGGATTATCCTCAATTTTAGCTAAGCAGAAAAGGATCAACTTATAATATTCATTAAAATTATCATAGGCGATATTTTCAATCAGTTCTGCCATTACATTCACTAGGCTTAATACTAATAAATCTTTATAGTAATAATAATCAATCGTTTCGGCTTTAATTAGTCTAAATAAAGTTTTATTTTCCTTATATTCAAAACTGATAATAACATTACTAAAGGGATTTAAATTATAATTATTTTTAGATTTACTTTTCTTAGTTCCCTTACTGATAAAACTTAAAATACCATACTCAGGACTAAATACTTTAATAATATGATCATTTTCCTGATAATCAATTTTACTTAAAACTAAGGCCTTGGTATTAGTCATTTAAATGTTTATATCCATAACTATTTAATTTAGCTTCTTTATTAAACCATTTTTCATCAACTTTAACAAAGATTGAAAGTTCACATCGTCTTCCTAATTCATTGCTGATTGATTTTGAAGCGCGGTAATTTATTTCTCTTAATGAGCTAGCTCCTTTACCTATTATCATCGCTTTATGCGTCTTACTACCTACAATAATTGAAACGCTAGCATAAATTCTTTTTTCAGTATATCTTATCTCTTCACAAATAACTGTTAATTGATATGGTATTTCATCATGGAATTTATCAATGAGTATTTCTCTTATTAATTCACTTATTTGAAAGCTGTTAGATATTTTAAAAAAGTCATCACTTAATTGATATTCACTCTCATATAAGTATGCTTTAGAAAGTTTTAATAGCTTTGCGATATTATCATTATTTATTACTGAAATTGGAATAATTTCAGTAAAATTAAATTTAGTTTGTAGTTCATTTATTTTTAAGATTAATTCATCCTTGCTTATTAAATCAATTTTACTTAAAACTAGAAAAATGGGACATTCTAATTTATTAAAGTGCTTAATAATAGCTTCATCTTCAGTAGTAAATCTTTTAGAAGCATCATATAAGTAATAAAGTACATCACATGATTCAAGATTACTTACAGCTTCCCTATTCATATAGCGACCTAATAAGTTAATAGGACTATGTATTCCCGGTGTATCAATAAATAGAATATTACTATCATCATCCTTATATAAGCCTAAAATAACATTTCTAGTAGTTTGGGCTTTTCGTGAAACGATAGCTAGTTTTTTACCTAAAAGATGATTTATTAAAGTTGATTTTCCAGCATTAGGTCTTCCTACAATCGTTATATATCCTTGTTTCATTGTAGATCTTTCGCAGTAAATGAACCGGGTAAAATTTCATCTATATAAACAGTCTTACTTTCTTTTTTATTAGAAAGATGAATCTTAGTATCAGAGCTAACTAGCTCCTTAATAACCTGTCTACAGATACCACAAGGATAAGCTAAATAATTAGCTCCATCGGAAACGATTGCTAGTTCTTTAATATCTTCACTACGATATCCCATTGAGTAAGCAGCAAACAAAGCATTGCGCTCAGCACAGCTAGTAGCACCATATGATGCATTTTCAATATTAGCACCATAAATTATTTTACCATCATTAAGTAATACCGCTGCTCCTACATGGTAATTGCTGTAAGGTGCATAAGCATTTTTCATCGCCAAAAAGGCTTCATTAATCAGTTTTTGATTCATTATTCCCCCCTATTTTAAACCTTTTAGAATCTCATCCTGTAAACTAAACATCACAGCTTCATCATCTTCATTTAGATGATCATAACCTAAACAATGTAAAAGTCCATGGATAAATAAAAAGATAAATTCTCTTTTAATTGAATGATGATATTTTTTAGCTTGACTTATGATCTTATCTTTAGAAATAAAAATATCACCAAGATAATTTTCATCTAAAGGCGCTTCCCCTTCTAAGCTTGCGAAACTTAAAACATCAGTAGCCTTATCAATCCCACGATAATCCCTATTGATCTTTTTAATCGCCTCATCATTATTAATTATTAAAGTTACTTCATAATCCTTAGTTATTTTTAAATGTTTTAAACATTTTTTAAAATAAAAGCGGATATCCTTATAATATTCTTTAAAATTTTTTTCTTTATTTTCATCTCTAATATAGCATTTCATCTACTATATTATATAACAATATTAATGCACTTCGATACAAAATTCATTATAACCAAAGGTGGTATTAAGACTGAGTTTAAAATTATGTAGATCAATTATTTCCTTAATTAAGGCAAGACCTATTCCTTTACCATTATAACTTTTGCGATGATTATCTTCACTATAATATCTTGTCATTAAGGTCTTAATATCTTCTTTTATGAGTGTTCCATTATCAATTACTGAAAGATATTTTTTACCATCTTTAATATAGGCTTTAATGATAATAATTTTTGCTTCTTTATCATTATGTTTATAGGCATTGGAAATAAGATTATATAGTACTTGATTAAATAAATTAAGATCAATTTCTAAATCATATTCAGCATCTATTTCAAGATTAAACTTAATACCTTGTTTCTTTAAAAAAGGATAATGGAAATCATAAATATCATTTAAATATTCTTTGATATTTAAGTTTTTAAAATTAGCAATAAGCTTACTATTACAAAGATTTAAATAATTAATAAGTTTACCAAGTCTAATACTCTCCTTATTAATAAGACTAGCATATTCATGGGCTTCACCACCTTTTAACATTAAAATTTCCGAATAACCCTGGATAATACTTAAAGGTGTTCTTAAATCATGAGAGATATTTTCAATAAGTTCTTTCTTAAAATTTTCATTCTCTTTTATTTTTAGGGAAAGATTTTTTAAACTTTCATCTAAATCTTTAAACTCTTTAAAATAGTAATTATTATCCTTAGGATAGTCAGCGTTAATCACTAAATTTAAATCATAGGCAATTTTCTTAAAGGTTTTAATAAAGAAATGATAAAAAAGATATGAAGCAATAATAATGATAATAACAATCATGATAATTAAAATTAAAATTTGATTAGTTATTAATTTTAGCTGACTGGGATCATTAACTATAGAGCTTACTGATAAAATATAAAGATTATTATCGTTAAGTTTAATTTTAGAGCCAGCAATTAAAATATTAGTATTATCATATTTTAAATTTAAATTATAATCTAATTCATTATCAAGATATTCAATTAGATTTCTTTTTGACTGAGCACTTAGAGAATCTAATTCACAATAGTAGGAAGAAGAAATTGGTGAAATGATAAAATTATTAGAGACGATTCTACTGCATATATTATTATCATTAGGACTATTAATAAGTTCATAATACTTAGGTAAATTATTATTTAAAAGGCTGTTTTTTAATTCACTATGAAAATTAAGTAATAATCTTTTCTTATTATTGTAATATTCCTTTGGTAAGAAATAAATTTGATAAGCAAGCATAATAATAGCGATGATGGTAAAAGATACTAACAATATCAAAGTAAAGAAATATTTTAGCGATCTATTCATAAAGATAGCCTACTCCTTTAATTGTTTTAATTAGATTCTTATCATTTAATTTTTGTCTTAATAATTTTATATGAGCATTAAGTGTTTCCTGTTTATCATCATCAAGATCACCCCAAATTTCTCTAATTATCTTATCACGTAAAATAATTTTTCCTTTATTTTCGATAAAAAGTTTAAGCAAATTAAAAAGATTTTTACTAAGAAAGATTTCCTTTTGCTGATAAATTACCTGCTGTCTATTAAAATCAAGTAGCAATTTTTCATCACCTAGTTGTTTTTTGGGAATAATTCTTTTAATTCGTGCTTCAAGTTCTAAAAGCGAAAAGGGCTTGGTGATATAATCATAAGCCCCTAAATCAAAACCGTATATTTTATCATAGTCTGATCCTAAAGCGGAAATGAAGAAGACTTTAGTTTTTTTAATCATTTGCATTTTTTTTAATAAATCAAAACCACTTAATTCATCAATCATGATGTCTAATAATACTAAATCATATTCATTTTCTTTAAAAGCCTTAAGTGCCATTTGAGAATTATTAAAAATATCTACTTCAAATCCTTTTAAAGTTAAGTAGTCCTTAATCATCTTTAGGATATTAAGCTCATCGTCGACAACTAACAATTTTATCATTTTAACTGTTTAATCCTATTTTTAAATAAAGTAATTGCTACAATTAGCATAACTAATCCAAATAAACTGAGATATATTAAATTGAGATTATAGATCGTAAAATCTCTTTCTAGAATAGCATCAAAAGCTTTGAAAAACCAAGTATAAAAAATAAAATCAGCTATTCTTTGAATAAAACTAGGAACTATTGAGATAGGCCAAAAGGCTCCTGCTAACATTAGTCCTGGTAGTAAGATAATATTCATTATGGTTGTAGCATTATTTTCATTCTCCGCAAAGATGCTGATTAAAATATTCAGTGCTGAGACAGTAATACCAAGCGCTAAAAATAGCAAAGAAAGATATAATAAGTTAACCGCTAATTTAATATTTAGTAAATAAAAACTAAGAGTTATGATAATTATTTGAAATAAAATGTAAGAAAAATTAAGTAAAAAATATGACATAATATATTTATTTACTGCATTTTTACCTAGAATAATTCTTTTCCAAATACCGCTATTACGATCCCTCATTATTTCATTAGAAATCACAAAAGTATTCGCAACAATCAGCATAATAAGCATTGCGCTTGATAAGTGCGAAAGATTATTAACCTTAGTAAAATCATTTAAATAAGTGATTTCATAGGACTGATGATTAGGATTATTTAAATAAGTCAAAGTCTTAACTAATTTTTCCTCATTAAGATTAGCTTCTAACTTTCGATAAGTATCATAATCTTTTTTAAGCTGTTCTCTTAGAAAAATAATTTCATCATTTAGCTTAGCACTACTGAAAGTCAGTTTTTCTTTATCAATCGTTAAAACAACATCTAATTTATTATCATAGATTAGGTTTTCATAATTATTTAAATTATCATAAAGTAAGTATTCACCATTATTAAGACTATTAATAAGTTCCTTAGAAATAATACTTTTAGCATTATCAATAAGACCAATTCTTAATTTACTTTCTTTTTCGTTGCTGAATACTAAACTAAAAATTAAGATACTTAAAAAGGGAGTTAATAGACATGAGATGACTAAGACTTTTTTACGAAGTACTTTTTTAAGTAATAAGCTAAATATTTTCATTCCATAACCCTCCTTTTATGACTTATAACTAATAAAATAAATAATATTAGTGCAATCGTTAGGTTGATGGTTAATGAATTTAAAAAATATCCATAACCTAAATTAAAATTAAGACCTAAAAGTGCTCTATTAGTCCAAAAAACCGGTGATAATCTTGATAGAAAACCTAAATCAACAGGAATATAAGCTCCTCCTATTAATGTTAAAATTGATATTAATATTTGTGGTATTACTGAGATTACTGTGATCGATTTACAGTTTATTGCTAGTAATATTCCGAATAAGGATGACATTAATACTAATGAAAGGAATAAAAATATAAAACTGAATAAATTATTAGTGATATTCGCCTTTAAGATGAAGATTGAGAATAGAAATGAAAATGAAATCTGAAAACTTGAGACGAGTACATTAGCTAAAACTAAACTTAAGGAATAGCTTAATTTAGAAATTTTACTTAAGTTTATTCGCTTCATGATCTTATTTTCTCTTAAATAATGAACAAAATAAATTATATTTAATGAGGCATAAAGACCCATTTGCACAATAATTGAGATAGCATAAAAATCTGTAGAATTATAATTAGCTTTACTATTTAAATTATTGAGCACAAAGATATCATCACTAAGATCACTATTCAGTTTATTTATTAAACTGGGATCTTCCTTAGCAATCTCACTATATAAATTATAATAACGAAAATAATTATTAATTATAAAATTAAGAATTTTTGCTTTAAATTTAGCATTCTCATTAATTTTGATTGCTAGATGATCATTCTTAGACTCAATGAAGGCATCATATTTATTTAAACTAAGATCAATATCCTTAAGATATTTAGTATTAATTAATTCTATCTCAAAATGCTCTTTAAAAGTTTCTAAATATTCAATTATCTTTTCATCTGTAGTATTATATGCTATTTTAAAATCAATTTTAGCTTGATTATCACTACTAAAACTCGATTTAAGTGAAAAACTTAGAATAGTAATAAGGATAATCGGGAAAATAACCATCATGATTAATGATATTGGTGTTCTAAAACAATGAAGAAAATAAGCTTTAATTAGATAGTACTGTTTCATATTAATCTCTTAATTTCTTTCCGGTTAATCTTAAAAATAACTTTTCTAAATTCATTTTTTCTTTTTCAATATCAAGATAATCAATCTTATCATTTTCTAATTGTGTTATTAAAGTTCTAATATCCTTAGACTGCAAAAATAGTTTGTTATCATGATAATTTTCTTGATATTTTAAAGGAATCTGGCAATCTTTTTTAAGATCCACCACAAAATGTAATAAATCACTATTTAAAAGTTCACTCTTAGAGCCTTCACTAATTATTTTCCCCATATCCATAATATAGATATAGTCACAGATACGCTCCACTTCCTCCATGTAATGTGAAGTATAGATGATAGTAAGTCCTTTTTGATTTAATTTAATTAAGGATTCTAAGATATGATTTCTTGACTGAGGGTCAACACCAACAGTTGGCTCATCCAAGATTAGCAATTCTGGATCATTAACTAATGAGCATGCAATATTAAGTCTTCTTTTCATACCACCAGATAAATTCTTCGCCAGTTTTTTAGCCTGCTCTTCTAAAGAAACCATCTTCATTAATTCAGTAACTTTATTTTTAATTTGGCTGGGCTTTAAATTATACATTGAAGCAAAAAGTTCAATATTTTCATATACAGTTAAATCATCAAATAAAGCAATACTCTGTGGTACATAACCAATTTTGGAACTTATTTTTTTAATTTTTAAGCTATCTTCACCAAAAACCTTTACTACTCCCTTATCATAGTTTAAAAAACCTACGATAATGTTGATTAAAGTTGATTTTCCTGCACCATTTGGACCTAATAAACCATAGATATAACCTTTTTCAATCTTTAAATTTAAATCCTCGATAACATTCTTTTTATGATCATAACTTTTAAAAAGTGATTCAATATTAATAATCATTTTATTCTCCAAAGTTTTTAACTAAGAAATCTAAATAATTAAATTCTAATTCTTCCAAATTACCATTATCTGAATATAAAGCTAAATCGCGATCTAAAGGAATTGTTTCAATTACCTCTAAATCATGATAAGCAGCTAATGTTTCACTGGAACTAGCTGCATATAGATTTTGATTAGTATCTTTAATATATGCCATATTTTCAATAATTCCCTTAATTGGAATTTCTAATGTTTTAGCCATATTAATCGCTTTTCCAACTATCATATTAACTAATTTTGATGGTGTTGTAACCATAATTATTTCATCAACCGGAATATCTTTAAAGATAGTAAGTGCTGTATCACCAGTTCCAGGAGGCATATCAATTAATAAATAATCTAATTCCTCCCAATAAACATCACGATAAAACTGATTAAGCATATTAGTGATAATAGGACCGCGCCATAAGGCTGGTTCTTGTTCATCACCCATCATCATATTAATAGATACAATCTTTATACCTAATTTTTTACTAATTACTGGATATACGCCCATTTCATCGCCGTAAATACTACTCTCTTCTAAACCGAACATTCTAGGAATGCTTGGTCCTAGAATATCAGCATCAATAATTCCTACTTTTTTATTATTACGAGCTAATTTAATGGCTAAAAGTGAAGTTGTTAGTGATTTACCAACTCCTCCTTTACCACTTAAAATAGCAATTATTTTTTTAACTTTAGTACTATTTAAAGGTTTAACTTCTTTTTTAGGTGCGCAAGCACAATTTGATCCACAAGACATATTACCTCCTTAACTTTCAAATAAGCTCTTTGTTTTATTATCATCTTTTGCAAAATCAGGAAGACTTGGTAGTTCATCAAGATTTAAAAGTTTAAAACTGTCAAGAAATTCTTTTGTAACTTCATATAAAAAGGGTTTTCCTGGTGTATTTGCTCTACCTGCTTCTTTAATAAGATTACGGGAAATCAGTTTTCTAATAATACTCTCTGAATTAACCCCTCTTAGTTCCTCAATTTCAATTCTGCTTATCGGTTGTTTATAAGCAATAATCGCCAGTGTTTCAAGAGATGATTTTGATAAAGATGAACTTGCTTTAATTTTAAAAAGTTTTGCAAGAATAGGAAAGAGATTTGCTTTAGTTAATAATTTAAAATGATCATCATACCTTAATAACTCTATTCCTCTTTTACTTTCTTTAAGCTTATTAGCATATTCTTTTAATGCAATACTTAAATGATCCTTACTTAGATCTAAAAGTTTAGAAAGTGTTTCAAGACTTACTCCTTCCTCACCAACTGCAAATAAAATACCTTCTAAAATAGCTTCAAGATTATTACTACTTAGTTCTTCATGATGAACTAGACTAACTCTTGAAATAGTTTCTTCTAGTATTTTGATTTCCCCTTCTTCAAGTTCATAAGCTTTATTAATCTCTTCCATTAATACTTCCTTTCATTAGATACACTTCATCATTATTAGGATTTATTTCAAAAAGTAATTCTTGTCGATAAATCATCTCTAAAACTGCCAAAAAAGAACAAACAAAATGAGCTTTATCATTGAATAATAGTAATGTTTCAAGTTTAAAAGAAGAAGTAAAATTAAGCATTTTTTCTTTTAATTGGATTTTAATATCATCAATTGATAATTCCTTAATGGCATTTCTAACTTCAAGTGGTTTACTTAATTCCATTCTTTTTAAAAGATTATTCATCGCCTTATATAAATCATAAGGATTTGCGTTTATTTTATTATCACTATGCCTTGTTAGATCTTCATTTAGAATAACTTCTCTTGAAAAAGATTGCTGTCTTAATTTATATAACTGATCAAACTCTGTAGCAATATTTTTAAACCTTTGAAATTCTAATAATCTTTTCATGAGTATTTCCTTAGGATCTTCCTCATACTCACCTTCGACTTCTTCATTTTTTTTAGGTAGCAATTTTCTAGATTTATATTCGATTAAAATAGCAAGTTCCACTAAATATTCTGCTTCAATTTCTAAATGTAATTCTTCTAATTTATTAATATAATCAATATATTGATCGGTTAATTTATTTAAATCTAAATCAAAGATATCCAGTTTATGTTCTCTGATTAAATGAAGCATCAAATCTAAGGGACCATCAAATTTTTCATCTTTAATCGCAAACATTATTTCACCACAATATTTACCATCTTAGATTTAATAACAATCATTTTAACAATTTCTTTATCCTTAATAAATTTTTGGACATTTTCATTTTGCAGACTCAAAGTTTTTAATTCTTCATCACTTAAATTACTAGGAGCATTAAAACGTCCTCTTAATTTACCATTAACCTGTACTACAATTTCGATCTCATCCTTCACTAATTTAGTTTCATCATAGCTAGGCCACTTACTGTCATCAAGATATTCACCAGTAATTTCAAAATAGATTTCATTTGCAAGATGCGGTGCGAAGCATGATAACATTTTAAGTAAATCAATGTAGTAATTCTTATAGACTTGTTTTTGTTTATAAATGTCATTTACAAAGATCATAAGCTGTGAAATAGCAGTATTATGATTTAATTTTTCAATGTCTTCACTAACTTTTTTAACAGTGTAATTAAAAGAATAATCCAGGCTATGATCATTGTCACTAACAAGCATAGCTTCATCATAGATACGTTTAACACGCTCCAGCCATTTATAACTAGCATTAATATTATTATCTGACCAAGGTTTAGAAGCTTCTAAAGGTCCTAAAAACATTAAATATAATCTAAGCGTATCTGCACCGTACTTATCACATATCTCAATCGGATTAACACCGTTACCTTTAGATTTAGACATTTTTTGACCATCAGAGCCAAGGATCATACCTTGGTGAAATAATTTCTTAAATGGTTCTTTATGACTTAAATAATTTTGGTCATAAAGGAAATTTGTCCACATTCTTGAATATAATAAATGACCAACCACATGCTCACTACCACCGATATATAAATCAACTGGAAGCCAATGATCTAATAATTTACGATCAGCAAATTCCTTGTCATTATTAGGATCAAGATATCTCATAAAATACCAAGAACTACCAGCAGATCCTGGCATCGTATTAGTTTCACGTTTGCCTTTCTTACCATCAACTTCTACATTAACCCAATCTGTTAACTTACTAAGTGGTGATCCACTGCTTACCGGTGTAAAATCTTTTAAATCAGGTAATAATAAAGGTAATTTATCCAGTGGTATACATATCGATTCTTCATTTTCTAAATGAATGATAGGAATCGGTTCTCCCCAATAACGCTGCCTTGAAAAAATCCATTCTCTAATTTTATAATTAATCTTTAACTTACCTATTTCATGTTTTTCTAAATACTCAATAACCTTAGCACTAGCCTCCTTATTATTAAGTCCATTAATAAAATCAGAATTAATATGTATCCCATCTTCAGTAAAGGCCTTTGTACTAATATCACCATCAATGACTTTTGTAATATTTAAATTATACTTTTTAGCAAATTCATAATCTCTTTGATCGTGAGCTGGTACTGCCATCACAGCACCACTACCATAGCTTGCTAGAACGTAGTCGGCGATATAAATAGGTAATTTTTTATTAGTGATTGGATGATAAGCATAAGAACCAATAAAAACACCTGTTTTATCTTTATTTAGTTCACTTCTTTCAAGTTCACTTTTAGAGCTACTTAATTTAATATAGTCAGCTACTTGCTTTTTATAACTAGCTTCAGTTATTTTTGATACTAAGCTATGTTCAGGAGCTAAAACTAGATATTCAACTCCGAAAATAGTATCCGGTCTTGTAGTAAATACTTCTAATATTTCATTATGCTCAGCTAATTTAAATTTAATACTAGCACCAACTGATTTACCGATCCAATTACGTTGCATTTCCTTAGTACTATTAGGCCAGTCTAAGTCATTAAGACCTTCTAGTAAACGATCAGCATAGGCAACAATATCAATCACCCACTGTTTAAGATTTTTACGTACTACTGGATAATTTCCTCGTACCGAAAAACCATTTACAACTTCATCATTTGCTAATACAGTAGCTAATTCTTCACACCAATTAACTGGTGTATCCACATATTTAGCTAAACCTTCTTTAAATAATAATGTAAAAATCCACTGTGTCCATTTATAAAATTTAGGATCGCAGGTAGAAATTTCCTTAGACCAATCAAACATCGCACCTAATCTTTTTAGTTGTGATCGGAAAGTTGCGATATTATTATTAGTAAAAATTGCTGGATGATTACCGGTATTAATCGCATATTGTTCAGCAGGTAAACCGAAGGAATCATAACCCATAGGGGATAAAACATTATATCCTTCTAATTTCTTTTTACGAGTAATAACATCTATCGCAACATAATTAAGCGCATGCCCTAAATGAATACCGATACCACTTGGATATGGAAACATGGTTAGAGCATAATATTTAGGTTTAGAGAAATCGTAAGTATCACAATAATATGTTTTATTTTCTTCCCAATACTTCTGCCATTTTTCTTCAATTAAATTATGATTATAAGCCATAACTCCTCCTTATTCAATAAATATTATACTATAGGAATGTATTTTTTAATTATGTTATATTATAATAATTACATGTCTAATCCTTTTAAATATACTTTAGATAATAAAAGATATCATACTTATAATTATCATTTAAAAACAAAATATCTTAGAAAGGTAGCTAAAGTAGCTTTAGATGCTAATTTCACCTGTCCTAATATTGATGGTAGTAAAGCCTTTGGTGGTTGTACCTTCTGTAATGAAACTGGTTCTAGTGATTATTCATCACCTTATATTGGTAATGTTTTAGAACAATATTATAGTTATAAAAATAATTATATTGATAAAAAATGGCCAAATGCATATACAATTGCTTATTTTCAAGCTTACACTAACACTTATGGTCCTTTAGAAAAAATCAAAAAGATGTTGGAACCTTTTTTACAATTAGATGAGGTTAAAGAGATTTCGCTAGCAACTAGAGTTGATTGTTTAGATGATGATTGCATTGCTTATTTAAATAGTCTTACAAGTATTAAGGAAATTTATTTAGAATTTGGTATTCAGTCTTCAAATAATAAGACTCTTAAATCAATTAATAGAGCTCATACTTTTGAAGATTACCTTAATATTATGGAAAAAATTGAAAAAACTAATCTTAAGGTATGTTTACATATAATTAATGGTTTTCCAAAAGAAGATGAAGAAATGATGCTTAAGACTATCAAAGATATCTCTAAACGTAAATTTCATGCAATTAAATTTCATATGTTAGAAGTGCTTGAAGGTAGTAATTTAGCTTTACAATATAAATATAAACCTTTTAAATTATTAGAAATGAATGAGTATATTGATATTGTCATTAAACAATTAGAACTTTTAGATCCTTTAGTTGTTGTAGAGCGTATTTGTTCTGATTATAGCGCTAGTGGTTTAATTGCTCCTTTATGGGTTAAAAATAAAACGATGATTCGTAACGAACTAGATAAACGGATGCTAGCACTAAATACCTATCAAGGTCGTTTGTATGAACATTAATACTTATTTAAAAAAATATTTAAAACCTCTTTTAAATAAACAGATGGTTGTTTTAGATGCAACGGTTGGCAATGGTAATGATACCTTATTTTTATGTGAAAATTGTAAATTTGTTTATGGTTTTGATATTCAAAAAGAAGCTTTAATTAAGGCTAGTAAAAAACTAATAAATTATAACAATTATAAACTTTACTTAAGTAGTCATCATTTATTAGCTGATTATATTAAGGAAGAATTGGATCTTGCGATATTTAATTTAGGTTATTTACCTAATTCCCATTCTAAAATAAAAACCATTAAAGAAACTACTGTCATTGCAATTGATAAGGCTTATAAACTTCTAAAAAACGGAGCTTATTTATGTCTTAGTATCTATTTTCACTCTTATGATGAATTTCATGCAATTAATAATTTCTTAGAAAATAAACAAATTAAAATTCTACATATATACAGAGATGATAAAGTTAATTCAGCATTACTTTATATCATTAGAAAGGTAATAACATGAAATATCTTAAACATTTTTTAATTTTATTGGGCGTCATATTCTTAATTTTATTAATAGATATGGTTTTCATTAAGCCCAGAGTTATTAAAATAAAATTTGATACTATTGAAAGTACTAAAATTGATCCTGAATTTAATGATTTTTTAATAATGTATTTTAGCGAAATTGATTATGCTGATAATAATTTACTAAATAAAATTAGCTCTATCAATAAAACCTATAATCCTGATATTTTAATTTACGGTGGTAATTATAATGATAGTAAAAAGGATTTTTTAGATAGTTTGATTGCTAAAAAGGCTAAGTTTGCGATAGTTGGACTTAATGAATCATATAATGAAATTAAAGAGCAATATAGTCATGTTGGTTTTGAACTTTTATATAATAAAAATATTAGTATCTATAAAGATTTGAATTATATAAATATAATCGGATTAGCTCCTTATCTTGATCAAGATAGCTTTAATAACGCAAGATTAATCACTAATCCTGATAATCTACATATCGCCTTTATTTCCACCCCTGATAGTGTTAATAACCTAAGTAATATTGATCATATATATTCATCAACCGCTTATGGTAATGAATATCCCTTCCAAAAAAAAGTAGCTGGTCATAATTTTTTTAAAAATGATAAATACAGCTTAAATAATACTGAATTAAGCATTATTGAAAGTGCTAGTACTAAGTCAGGCATTAGGATCTTTAGTGATAATGAAATATGTTTAATTAAATTAAAAAGCGCTAAAAATTAGCGCTATTTTTTTCGTACCAAGCTTTAGCATATGAGCAATTATAAACTAAGTTTAAATTATGCTTAATAACATAATTATAAATTTCATGCATCATCTTAGATGCTAGTCCCATCGAGCGAAACTCTTCCATAACAAAAACTTTATTGATATATAGATTTGAATTTTCTTTAGGACAAATAATATAACCTACTTTATTATCATTAAGATAAAATTCAATTACATCATCACTAATCTTATAATTCATATTACCTCTTCATTTTTCTAATAATATTCTAACATGTTTTAAGCCTTTTAAACTTAGATCATATACTCTAATCTTTTCGTTCTTAATAACATAACCTTCTTCAATTAATTTATTTATCCTAAGTCTAATCTGCTGTTTAGACCATTTTAAATGCTTATCAATCTGATCGAAAGAGCGTTCATTTGGATTATTTAAATGATTAGCTAAATGAACCATTAAAATATTATCATATAATCTTTTTTTAGTTGCCCGTCTTTCAATTAAACGGTAAATAATACCCTTAGGATTTATTAAAATGATAATTAAAAGAATTAAGAAACTTAAAAAAGCAACCGTACCAGAAATTGAAATATTATAGATAAAGGATAAATTATAACCTAAAATAGTTGTTATAAGAGTGAAAAATAAACTTAAAAAAATCATCATTAAAAGATTTTTAGAAATTAAATAGGCACTGGCAGGTGGGATTACGATAAAGGCAATTACCAAAATAGCTCCTACCGCTTCAAAGGAAGCGATTATCGTTACTGAGCAAAGAGTCATTAAAATATAAAAAATAAACTTCGTTTTTATCCCTTTTAAAATAGCAAATTCATTATCAAAACTTGAAACCTTTAACTGTTTATAATAAATGATTATAAAGATTAAATTGAGTAGTAATATTGGAAAAAGTACCCAAACAATTTTAGGGATGCCTAAATAAGTATTAAATACCGCTACGATTGGATTACCCATTAAAACTGTATCGATCGATAATGGTGCATTTCTAAAAAAACGAGCAATTATAATAATCGAAATAGAAAAAAATAAAGGAAAGACAAAACCTAAGGCATCATGTTTTTTAAATTTAGCTTTATTAGCTAAAAATTCAACTAAGACAACTGTAAGTACACCAATTAGTGTAGCAGAGATTAAAAGCCAGTAAGAGCTTAGATTTCTAGTAAAAAAATAGGCAATTACAATACCGAGTAACACTGAATGAGAAAGTGCATCAGCAGTCATTGACATATTTCTTAATACTAGAAAATTACCAATGATACAACAAGCTAAAGCACTGCATAAAATAGTTAATAGTATATTCATAATTTAAAACCTTTTACTTATTCTAAAAGCAGAATATTTACCAATAAACATCGAAATAAAAGCGATTATTGACATAACAATTATAATACAAGGACCAGTTGCATAGCCATATGCTGAAATATAGGTTCCAATAATACAGGATAATACAGAAACAAAGGGAGCGATCAGTAGTATTTTTTTAATGTCCTTACTATACTGATTAGCAATCATACAAGGTATAATCAAAAAAGATGAAATTAGGATAACACCAACTGCTTTAAGACCAATTGAGATAACTAAAACCATCATAATTAATAAAACTGAATCGATAAAAACCTTTGAAATACCTAAGCTTACTGCAAAATTAATATCAAAGACACCAATTACAATCTGTCTATAAAATAGCAGTAAAATACTAACGATGATTAAGGTGAAAATAAAAATAACTAAAACATCACTATCCCTCATAAAAGATGTTTGACCAAAGATATAATGGGATAAGCCTGATTGACTAGCCTTCGTAAAGTTAGGATTACCTTGAATCAAAGTCTTAAGCATCATACCTAAGCCAAAAAAACCAGAAAGTACAGCTGCTAATGCTGTATCAAAACTTAGTTTAGAATAATTTTTGATAATTTGAATACAAATATAGGCAATAATCGCAAAGGCACTAGCTCCTAAAAGTAAAATGAATGGATTTCTAGATAAACTTAAAATAAAAGCTAAAATTACTCCTGGATAAGTGGCGTGACTTAAGGAATCACCTATTAATGATTGTCCTTTATAAAGACTAAATGAGCCTATTAGTGAAGATGAAATCGCAAGTAGAATCGAACCTAAAAGTGCTACTTGAAAGACCGGTGATTTAATTATTTCAAACATCTAAACGCTCCTTATAAGTTGCATTTAAAATATCGGGAGTCATATTTTTTATCGGACCGTGATATTTAATAAGTCGATTAACCAAGATAACATCATCAAAATATTCATTTAAGGTATTTAAATCATGATGAACACAAATTATTGTCTTATTTTGATTTTCTTTTAAATCACGAATCTTATTCATGATTATTTCTTCACTTTTCTTATCTACCCCAGCTAAGGGTTCATCCATAATTAAGAGATCAGCATTTTGAGCCAAGGCTCTTGCAATAAAAACCCGTTGTTTTTGACCACCTGATAAATCAGCAATATGGCGGTCCTTAAGTTCGTATAGATTCATCTGCTTCAAAGAATCTGCAGTTATTTCTTTATCTAATTTACTGACTCTTTGAAATAGACGATTATGCTTATAACGTCCCATTAATACAACATCAAAAACTGAAATCGGAAAATCCCAATTAACACTAGAGTGCTGTGGCACGTAAGCAATACGCTCTAAAACTTTTTTTAAAGGTTTATTAAAGAGTGTCACCTTACCTGAAACCGGCTTTAAAAAACCTAAGATACATTTAATTAAAGTTGATTTACCCGCTCCATTAGGTCCTACTATTGCACTTAGAGTATTTTCTTTTATTTCTAATTCAATATCCCATAAAACTGGATTGAGTCCATAAGCTGCGCTTAGATCTTCAACTTTGATGACACTCATAATAACCTCTCTTTCATTTTATTTTAAATTTTCACTGATTAATTTAGCGTTATGTAAAACCATATCAATGTAATTATCACCCTTCTGACCTTTTGGTGCTAGTGAATCAGATAATAGTTCAAATCCTTCACCACTTAAAACCTTAACTTCATGACCTAATTTATTAGCCTCTTCTTTTAATTTAAGGATTCGATCAGGATTAGTAGTTGATTCGGTGAAAATAGCTTTAATTTTATGATCTACAATAAATTTAACCGTTTTAATAATATCAGCTGTTGATACCTCTGCTTCAGTTGTTATACCTTGTGGTGAAACAGTTTCAATTTCATATTCTTTAGCAAAGTAACCAAATGCATCATGTGGGCTAACTAAATAACGATTTTCCTTTGGTATTGCACTAATTAATTCAAAGGCTTCTTTGCGCATATTATCAACTTTAGCAAGATAATCATTTAAGCGTTTAGTGATAGTTTCTTTATGATCTGGTAATTTCTCTATTAAACTATTTGCTAGAGTTGTAGTTGCTTGCTTATATAATTTAACATCAAACCAGAAGTGTGGATCATCTTCTATTTTTCCATCTTCTTCAAATTCCTTAATATCAGCTTTATCAAAATCTTTAGAAACTAGTACTGCATTAATCGCTTCTAATTTATCAGCCATATGGCCTTCGAAATGCAAACCATGAGCAAAGACAATATCAGCTTTAGTTAATTTTGCAGCATCATTTGGTGTTAACTCATAAAGATGGGGATCTTCACCAATTGGAATGATATTATCTAAATCTACAAGATCACTTGCTAGGATATTAACCATTTCCTCTAAAAACGGAGTAGTGGTTGTTACCTTTAATTTTGCTACACTTTGAGTAGCGTTATTATCTTTAGTTTCTGCTTTTTTATTTGAACAACCTAGCAGTAATAAAGATATAAGTAAAAGACATAAGAACTTTCTCATTTTTCCTCCTTGTTAGTCATAACTTACAAAATGATTATACACAAAAATATTAATATATGCAATAAATATTATTATTTTCTAACAAAGATTTAAAAAACACCTTTATTAACAAGGTGTTTTTTAATTTTTATTCTTTTATTAACTCTCTAATTTTAAATTATTCCATATCATTCATAGCACTTTCTGCAGCGATAATACCAAAAACCACAAAATCCGCAACAGCATTACCACCTAAACGATTAGCGCCATGAACACCTCCAGTTACTTCACCGGCAGCGTATAGGCCTTTAATAATAGTGTCATTTTCCCTTAGCACTTGCGCTTTACTGTTAATTGAAATACCACCCATAGTATGATGGATACCTGGAGTAACCTTTAGGGCATAATATGGAGCCTTATCT
>JAEWGY010000109.1 GCA_023388035.1 Bacillota bacterium
ATTATATTTACCTTTAAAGTCATCCTTACCTTCTAATTTATCAATTAAGGCATTTAGTGTATTAGTGTTTGAATGATAAGCATTAATGTAGGTTTTAACCATTGTTACATCATGTAAATGCGTGGTGTAATTAAGTGATACAAAAATAGTAGGAACTTCATGGGTATACCACGGTACATCAGATGACATAGCAGTTTTCCATTGAATACGGTAATTATTTTGAGCGCCATAGCCTATTACATTCGCAACAACTAAGGCTAAATCATAATTATCACGATATTCTAAGGTTCTACCTTTAATTCTAGTTGAACCATCATTTACACTTACTTCATATCCTCTTTCCTTAAGAATGGCAATAAGATTATCTAAGGCTTCACTATTATGTGCATGAATACCATCTTTTTCACCTTCTAAATAATATAACTTAATACGTTTATGTGTTTTAGGTGAAATTGGTAAGTTATGATGAGTATCTTTAACTAGTGTAATCGCTGCTTTAGCTGCTTCTAACTGAAAATCTAAATGTTCCTTACAACCGACAATCTTAAGACCTTCCTCTTTTTTAATAATGCTGCCGTCAGCTTTTTTAAGATGTAAATTAAGTTTTGCTTTAAGACCTAAAATTCTACGATTAGCATCGATTAATCTTTCCTTAGTGATAATTCCTTTCTTATAACCATTTAGCATGAAATTGAAATCTTCTTCTAAATCATTAAAGAATAAGAACATATCACAGCCACTAGCAATAGCACGTGGTACATAGTCTTCACGCTTCATTGCTGATGTCATTCCTAGCATATGTGAAGCATCAGTTATTACTAAACCATTAAATCCTAAATCTTCTTTTAAAAGATCTTCAATTAATTCTGGAGCTAATGTTGCTGGCATAATATCTTCATCTTTAAGATTAGGATTTAATTTCTTTGAATAAGCAGGCTGTGCTATATGTCCAGCCATAATCATTTCAATACCATTATCAATATGATGCTGATAAACCCTTCTAAAACTATCATCCCATTCACTTACACTTAATTCATTAACTCCTAAAACTAAATGTTGATCTCTTTCCTCACTACCATCACCAGGAAAGTGTTTAATACATCTGATAATCGTTCTTTCTTCAACTAAGCCTTTTAAATAAGCACTAGTATATTTAATAACATCATCAGCATTAGTACCATATGATCTTGTATTTACAATGGTATTACGCCAATTAGTTAAGATATCAACGCATGGATCAAAATTAGTATTAACACCAACAGCATCTTCTTCTCTTGAAGAAACTAAACCAGCTAGATAAGGTACTCTTTCACTTTGACTAGCTTCACTTTGAGCTCCAGATGAAATATAAGTACCTCCTTTCATCGCACCATCACCACCATTATCGCAATTAGCCGCAACTAATAAAGGTATTTTTGAATTTTCCTGAAGCTCATTAATAAGATCCATAACCTGCTTTGGACTGCCATTCATATAACGAGCGCCACCGATGTGATATTTTCTAAGTATATCCTTATTGTCTACTTTATTACCAGAAAATTTATCTTCACCCATGAAGAATAAATTGAAGAATAATTGTCCAATTTTCTCTTCATCACTCATGTTACTAATTGTTTCTTCAACCCAAGCAATCTGTTCATTATTTAAATTGTAGGGTTTTTTTCTTAAATCAACTATTTTTCCCATTATTCCTCCAATAAAGCTTTTTCTTTAATTCTAGCTATCTCTTCTTGAATCTCTACCATTTTCTCTTTAGTTAATGGATAGAATTTCATTGCAATTAAATTACAAATATTACCTAAAGTGATAACTCCACACATTAGGAATAAACCAACGAATTTAAGTTCATTACTATAAGGTGTATCAACACTAGGAAGAGTGCTTGTAAATCCGATCATTGCGCACATCAAACCAATTAAAGTTGTTGAAAAAGATGAGATAACCTTATCCACAAATGAGAATAGAGTTCCCATTAAACCTGGTACATATTTACCTGAGCGATAAACCTCATAGTCAGCACAATCAGCAGTCATCGTAATAACCATAGCACCAGTTAGTGAGTTAAAGCCTGAAGCTGCTACCCAAAGTACTAAAAAGGCGATGGTAAATAAATTATAGCCATTAAAACCTTCAATTCCAGGTAAAGACATTGTAGTAGGATCTAAAATATAAAAGATAGCAAATAATAAGACATTAGAAATAATACCACCCCATGAACCGAATAATAAGGCTTTTCTTTGTCCAAGTCTTTGAGCCCATACTTTAATACCAAAGAATAGTATTAAAATCTGAGGTATGGTTACATAGGCTGCTACTCCACCTTGAAGTGCATAATTACCACAAACAATTGAATAGATTATTAATAGTACAGTGGCATTATTTCTTACTTGCTGACCTATCTTATCAGTTGATGCAGATAGAATTAATAATTGAATTGCACGATTGTTTTTTAGTACTTCTAAATAATCTTTAAAACTAACCTTAGCCTCTTTACCGGTACCATAGAATTCTGTTCTATCCTTAGACCAAATAGCAATTATTGCTAGAATGGCAAAAATGAATGATACCGGAGCAATTAACATCCACAAATGAGCAAATAAACCATCAGTAAACCCACCATAAATCTTAATTAACCAGTTTGATACTAATACAGGTACAAAAGCGAAAATAATCGCATTATAAGTTCCATCAAATAGACCGAAGATTGGTCTTTGTTTAGGGTCATTAGTTAAACAAGTCTGAGCCGATTTTGTAACGACTGTTTGAAAAGTATAACCTACTATATAAATTAGATAAATTCCTACAAAATATACAAAGCGTAGATTTTCTGGAATATGATGAGTAGTGAAAAATAATAGAAAGGTAGTTAAGGCTAGCGTTAAATTACCAATTAAAATAAATGGTCTATTCTTACCGAAACGTCCATTAGTTTTATCCACTACAAAGCCGATAATTGGATCAGTTATCGCATCCCATATACGCATCATAGTAAGTAAACTAGATGCTACAACAACCCCAACACCAACATAACCAGTTAGATAATATGCTGCAAAAGTAACATAGATTAAATATAAATTAGTAGATGTATTATTTAAAGGGAAAAGAGCCATTTGCCAAGTTTTAGCACGATGTAAAGCTTTATTATTCATTGTTAGCCTCCATTAGTGTCTTTTCTTTGATCTTAGCGATTTCTGCTTGAATTTCTACCATCTTTTCTCTTGTTAGAGGATAAAATTTCATCGCAATTAAATTACATACAAAACCAATTATCGGGAAAATACAAAGACAAGTTAAGCCGACTAATTTTAAACTTTCCGAATATGGTGTATCAACTGTAGGTAAAGCTTGACTAAAACCGATCATCGCGCAAAGCAAACCGACAATAGTGGTTTGGAATGATGAAATAATCTTATCAACAAATGAGAATAAGGTACCCATTAAACCTGGTACATATCTACCAGAACGATAAACTTCATAATCAGCACAATCGGCAGTCATTGTGATAACCATTGAACCTGCAAGTTGCGAAAATCCTGCGTTTAAAATCCACAGTGTTAAGAAGATAATTGTAAATAATGTAAAACCATTAAAGCCTTCAATTCCTGGTAAAGCAAATGTTGTAGGATCTAAGATATAAAATGAAGCCATAAGTAATAAATTACAAACTATACCACCAATTGATCCATAAAGTAAAGCTTTACGTTGACCTAATCTTTGTGCCCAAACTTTAATACCGAAGAATAGAATAATTACTTGTGGGATGGTCACATATAATGACACCCCTCCTTGTAATGCGTAATTACCGCATACAATACCATAAATTATTAAAGTAATTGTAGGATTACCTTTGATTAAACCCCCTAATTTATCGCTTGATGCAGAAACAATTAACATTTGTAAAGCTCGATTTGATTTTAAAACTTCCCAGTAATCTTTAAATTTAATCTTAACTTCCTTACCTACTCCAAAGTATTCTAAACGATCTTTTTCCATTAAAGCGATAATTGCAAGGGTTGCTAGAAATAATGATAATGGAATCACAATAAACCATAAATGTTTGAAGAATTCTTGATTAAAACTACCATGAATCGGAATTAGATAGTTAGAAACTAGTAAAGGGAAACCTGAAAAAAGAATAATAGTATAGATTCCATCGTATAAACCAAATAGCGGTCTTTGTTTAGGATCATTAGTTAAGCAGCTTTGAGCTGATTTTGTAACTACTGTTTGACAGGTATAACCAATAATATAAATTATATATACAAAGATAAAAAAGTAAATTCTTAAACTTTCTGAAACACTAGTAGAGACAAAAAACATTAAGAAAGTTGTTAGAATTAAAATTAAATTACCAATTAGAATAAATGGTCTATTCTTACCAAAACGTCCATTAGTTTTATCAAGCATAAAACCAATAAGCGGATCAGTTATCGCATCCCATATGCGCATTGACATTAATAAAGTAGTTGCGAAGACTACTCCTACCCCTACATAACCAGTAAGGAAATAAGCAGCGAAATTAAGGAACATCAAATAAAGATTAGTTGATGTATTATTAGCTGCAAACAAAGCGATCTGCCATGTTTTAGCACGGTGCGTAGCAC
>JAEWGY010000024.1 GCA_023388035.1 Bacillota bacterium
CAATACTACCATGTTTAAGTTCACCACTAGCAAAAGCTTCACAGTGAATATAACTAATCTCTTTAAGTTTTAAACTCGCTTCCATTGCTAAGTAATAATCATTAGCCTTACCTAAAAAGAAAAGATCTTTGGCCTTAGAATAAGCCTTAGCTAAAGCCTTTATCTTTTCAGCATCATTTAAAATTACTCTAATTAGATCACTCAGCCCGCTTAATTCCTTGATGATCCCTTCATAAGCAAAATCACTAAATCTAAGTCTTGCAAGGAAAAGAGCTAACAATCTTAAAGCAATGACCTGACAAAGATAAGCCTTAGTGCTAGCTACCGCAATTTCACTCCCAGCATGGCTAAGAAAATAATAATCACTTTCTCTAACTAAACTTGATTCTTTAACATTAGCTAAGGCCAGGCTAATCGCATTAAACTGCTTAATATATTTAAGTACTGCTAGCGTATCAGCTGTTTCACCTGATTGTGATACTAAAATTACCAGAGTCTTAGCATCAATTAAATTATCTTCATTAATAAATTCAGATGCTAATTTAATTTCGGTATCATATTTTAAATATTTAATAAAATATTCTCTTGCCAGTAATGCTGCATTATAAGCTGAACCACAGGCTACTATGAAAATTTTATTAATCTTAGTGATATCTAAGTTGAGCTTTAAATCAATCTTAGCATCTTTAATATAAATATCTGTAAGATCCTTAACTCTTTCTGCTTGTTCATGAATTTCTTTAAGCATATAATGTTTAAAATGTAATTTATCATTAACCTGCTTATCAACCTTAACATCTTCAATATTCAATTTAACGCTATTAAGATCAAGATCATAGATTTTAAAAACACCATCTTTTATATCAACAATTTGCTGATCCTCTAAATAAATTACCTTATCAACCTTTTCAGCAATACTAAGGATATCACTTGATGCAAGTATTTCCTTATTGCGATAAGCTAAAACTAAGGGTGATTTATTCCTAGCTAATAACATTCGCTCTTTTTCACCAGTCATTATTAATCCTATAGCATATGAACCTTTAATTCTTTTTAAAGCCTTACTTAAAGCTTTTAAAATATCACCACTAAAATAATTCTCAATCAGATTTACTAAAACCTCAGTATCAGTATCTGATTTAAAATAATAACCTTGTGCTAGTAATTCTTTCTTTAATTCCTGATAGTTTTCAATAATACCATTATGTACAATCGCTATTTTTTTAGAATTAGATACTTGAGGATGAGCGTTTAAATCATCACTAATACCATGAGTTGCCCAACGTATATGACCTATTCCAATATTTTGCATTAGCTTTACTTCCTTTAGATAATTATCTAATTCAGCTAATTTTCCAGCTTTCTTATAAACATTTATTTCACTATCTAATAAAGCTATTCCTGAAGAGTCATAACCACGATATTCAAGGTTATATAGTCCTTCTAAAATTTCTTCCTTTGCTTTTTTATTACCGTAATAACAAACTATTCCACACATACTTAACTCCTATTATAATCCGCAATATAAGCTAAATTAATTACCTTTTCTAATATTTCAATATTTAATTCTTTAGTTTTAAATATTTCACCATCACAATTAGCAACTAACATCTTATCACTAATGATTCTAGCTTTTTTAAAGCTTGTACTTTTCACATATTTACTACTTAAATGCTTTCCTTTCTTATATAAGGGCATTAATTTTATAAAATTTAAACTATTAATTTTCTTTACTAAGATAAGTTCAATAAAACCATCATCAATTATTGAATAAGGTGATGGCATAAAGCTTGCACCATAGTAAGGCGCATTACATACTAAAGCAAATAAACTACTACCGTCAAAATAACTATTATCATCTAAATAAACTTTTAAGTCATAATATTTTAAGTTAAATATTGATGTAATAGCCGCTAATTTAAAGGCCTTAGTTCCTAAAAAATGATACTTCATCATTAGATTATAAGCCTTTTCTAAAATAATATTATCATAACCAAAAGAAAGTACATTTAAAGCGTAGCGATCATTTACCCTTATACAATCAATCTTTTTAACCTCAGGGTTAATACATCTAGTGAAATTAAAATTCTGATAGTTAAAATTCTTGCTAAAATCATTAGCACTACCAGCAGGAATTAAACCTAAAATAATATCACTATTAATAACTGCATCTAATGCTTCATTAAAACTACAATCCCCACCACAGATGTAAAGATATTTAGTTCCCTTTTTTAAGCTGAAATTTCTTGTAATACTTTTAATACTATTAGCATTTTCAGTTTTATAAATTTCTAAACTTTCTAATAAACCTGCCTTTTTAAAAGTAGAAATTATTTCCTTTTCATAATCTAAACTAGATCCTTTACCAGCTTTAATAGAAAGGATGAATAAATATGAAGCCGTATTTTTATTATAACTTATTTAAAAATAATGGTAAATTAACTTAATTAATTGTTAGTAGTAAGATTTTAACTTCAATATACATATTAAATTAATAAATCGATATGATTACTCATATCGATTTATTGAGTTTATGATTTATCTACCTTTCCTTCTAATAAAGAAGCTACTTAGTATTAATGATAGTAAACCATAGATACTAAGATTATAGCTATTACCTGTATCAGGTAATAATGGTTTAGCTGTAATTGGATCAGCTGTCTTAGTTACGATAGTATCGTAGTGGCTTATTTCTTTATCACTTTCCTTAAAGCTTGCGCTTATCTTAGTATTATAAGGAAGAGGTTTAGCTAGTTTAATAGTATAGGTACCATCTTTATTATCGATGAATGGTATTTCCTTATCTTCTATAATTACTACTAATTCGCCTTCTATATAATTACCATTAGGATCAACTATTATAGTTATAGTAAGATCCTTATCATTTACTGGATTAATATAAGGTATCCTACTTGGTTCCCTTTTAATAACATTTACCTCTAATGGAATATCTAAGGTTGAATTATCATTAAATACTAAGATAGTAGTTCCATTTATAATTCCTGGTATACTTGTGTTAAAGTTTTCACCTTCATTAGGTTTAATATTAGCTACTATAGCATCTTTAGGTAATGATGGATCTATAGTTACTTTTTCCTTTAATACTGGATCATTAGTTTTAACACTTGTATATGATTTAGCATTAGGATTTTCCTTAATGAATTTTTCTGCTTCACTTAGTGTGCGATATAAGGCACTAGCTATTATATCTTTATTAATGATAGTATCATTAGTAACATCCCAATTAGTAAAGATATGATCATTATCAGGGATGATAGTAGGATGGACTAGATCAGAGAATTTGATATTAGCATTAGGGTTAATGTGGTAACTTATATTTTCATTAACTTTACCAAATAATCCTGGTTTATAAGTGATAGTTACATATCCTTTAGGTTTTGGA
>JAEWGY010000095.1 GCA_023388035.1 Bacillota bacterium
GTGAAAAGGATCTAAAGAGTCCTATATACAATAATGATATCGCATCGTATTTATCTAATATGCAATTTATCGAAGAGGTAAATGCACCTTATGTTGTTATTGCACCGGCACATTTTATATATACAATTAATTTTCAAGATGTTATTAATGCCCACATTAAGAATAATAATGATATTACAGTTGTTTATTATAATTGTGATGATGCTAAGGAAAAATTTATTGGCTGTGATATTCTAAATTTTGGAATTAATCATCGTATAAAAGGGATTGAAGATAATATTGGTAAGTATAAAGCACGTTCTATCAGTCTTGAGTGCTATGTATTGTCTAAATCACTATTTATTGATTTAGTAAAAAAAGCTAATGAATTATCATCTTTTTTCTGGTTTAAAGATATTGTAAAGGATTCTTTAAAAGATTTAAATGTCTATGGTTATCAATATAAAGGTTATGCTTCTTGTATGAATTCTTTAAAATCTTATTATGATACATCAATGGAATTATCAAGACCAGATGTTGCAAGTAATGTACTTAAGAAAACTTGGCCGATTTATACGATGACTAATGATAGCTGTCCTACATTATATAAGGATAAAGGTAAAGCTAGTGGCTCTGTCATTGGTAATGGATGCATTATTGAAGGAGAGGTAATTAATTCAATCATTGGTCGTAATGTTGTGGTTAAAAAGGGAGCTGTGATTAAGAATTCAATTATTCTACCTAGTGCACTTATTAATAAAGGCTGTTTAATTGAAAATGCAATTGTTGATAGATATGCTATTGTTACCCATGTTAAAACCTTAAAAGGTAGTAAAGATAAACCAATATATGTAAAAAGAGGGGATAGAATTTAATGAAGAAGATTTTATTCGCTTCATTTGAAGCCTTACCATTTATTAAAACTGGTGGTCTTGCAGATGTTGTTTATTCCTTACCTAAAGCTATTGATGGAAATAAATACGAGGTTAAGATTGTTTTACCGCTACTTAAAAAAATTAAGGATAAATACATTAAAGAGTTAAAACCGATTGGTCATATTTTTGTAAATAGTAATCATATCAATGAAGAGGCTAATATTCTTTCTTATGTTAATGAAGGCATTGAATATTATTTCATTGAAAATGATACCTTCTTTTATCGTGATTCAGTTTATGGATATGATGATGATGCAGCACGTTTTTCTTTCTATAATCTTGCGATTATTGAGATGATGTTTAATTTAAATTATTTTCCTGATATAATTCATGCTCATGATTATCACTTAGGAGTTATTGCTGCTTTATGTAAATTACGTTTTAGCTTTAACGAAAAAATAGCTAAGATTAAACATATCTTTACCATTCATAACTTAGCTTATCAAGGTATTTATGATAAAAAAATTCTATTTGATTTCTTAAGTTTTGATCCTTATTTTTATGATAATGGTCTTTTACGATTTAATGATGCTTGTAATTTTATGAAGATAGCTTTAGTTTGCAGTGATAAAATAACCACTGTTTCTAAAACCTATCGTAATGAAATTTTAAGTGATCAATATGGTGAGGGTTTAAATTCAATTCTTGAATATCGTAAAGATGATCTTGTAGGTATTGTGAATGGAATTGATACTAGCTTATTTGATCCTAGCAAAGATTACTGTTTATATGCTAATTATAATCGACGTAATTTCGTTACTAATAAAGCTTTATGTAAAAAGTCATTACAATATGAATTAGGTTTAAAAGAAGATCCAAATTGTTTACTTATCGGTATGGTTTCTCGTCTTACCTTTCAAAAAGGTGTTAACTTATTTCTTGATGAATTAAAATATATTTTAAATATGAATATTCAGGTTGCTATTTTAGGAACTGGAGAATCTAAATACGAGTATGCATTAAAGACAATGGAAAATAATAATAGGGGTAAATGTGTTTATTATAGTGGTTATAATGAAACCTTAGCACATAAAATGTATGCTGGATTAGATTTAATTTTAATGCCAAGTTTATTTGAACCATGTGGAATTTCACAGTTAATCGCAATGCGTTATGGAACGCTTCCTTTAGTTAGGGAAACTGGTGGTTTAAATGATACAGTAATTCCATATAATGAATTCACTAGTGAAGGAGATGGTTTTAGTTTTAAAAACTATTCATCTTATGAATTTAAAAAAGTTTTAGATTTAGCTTATAATTTATTCCATAATAATAAAAAAGAATGGAAGAAACTAATTAGAAATGCTATGGCTAAAGATGTTAGTTTTAAATCATCAGCTAAGGAATACGAAGAATTATATGCAAGCTTATGATGAATGAATTTAACGAATTATTTTTAGGTTCAGCAACTAATGCACATGAATTACTTGGCAGTTTTAAAAAAGATGAGGGTGTTTTATTTAGGGTTTATGCTAAAAATGCTCATCATGTAAGTCTTATTACATCATTTAATAATTGGCAAGAAGAATTTAATTTAAATAAGATTGACGAGAGAGGGATTTTTGAAGTCTTTATCGAGAAGATGGAATATATTTATTCATATCGTTATCGTATTTATAAAAATGAATTTGAATTCCATGATAAAATAGATCCTTTCGCAAAATACTTTGAACGAAGACCAGATAATGCTTCAGTAATGTATGATCTTTCATTTTATGAATTTACGGATAATGAATTTCTGCAAAAAAAGGATGAGTATAAAGATTTTCATAAACCAATGTCAATCTATGAAATTCATACTAATGGTTTTATAAAACCTGAATGGCAAGATCTTGCTAGTTATCAGGATCTTAAAAAATATTTAATTCCTTATCTTAAAGAAAACGGCTTTACTCATCTTGAATTAATGCCTTTATTTGAACATCCCTTTGATGGTTCTTGGGGCTATCAAGCTAGTGGATTTTATGCAATCACTTCTAGATATGGAACTCCTTATGATTTAATGGATTTTATTAATGAATGTCATTTAAATGATATCAAGGTTATTTTAGATGTTGTTTATAGTCATTTTGTTAAGGATGGTTTTGCTTTATGCAATTATGATCATACTAATCTTTTTGAATATCCTGATAAGCTTAAAAAATATAGTGAATGGGATTCCTACTATTTTGATTTAAGCAATCCTTTTGTAATGTCATTCTTAATATCAAGTGCCCACTTTTTTAAAGAATATTATCATTTTGATGGTTTCCGCTTTGATGCTGTAAGTCATTTCATATATCGTAAGGGCAGGGAAGAAAATGGTTTAAATCTAGAAGGTTTAAATTTCATTAAAAAGATGAATTATTATCTAAATAAGAATTTCCCTGATATTATTTTGTTCGCTGAAGATTCAAGCGCTTATCCTAATGTTACTAAACGGGTAGAGCATGGTGGTTTAGGTTTTGATTATAAATGGGATATTGGTTGGATGAATGATAGTCTTAAATATTATGCGATGGATCATGAATATCGTAAGTATCATCATAATTTAATTACTTTTTCAATGTCCTATCTTTATAATGAAAATTATATATTACCTTTATCCCACGATGAAGTAGTACATGGTAAAAAAACCATTCTAGATAAGATGTTTGGTACTTATCAAGAAAAATTTGCTCTTGCTAAAAATTTTTATCTTTATATGTTTACTCATCCTGGTAAGAAATTAAATTTTATGGGCAATGAATTAGGCTTGTTTTTAGAATTTGATGAGTCTAAAGAGATTGAATGGAAGATGCTTAAGTATCCTAGGCATGATTCCTTTAAAAGATTTTTTAGAGATTTAAATCTTATTTATCGTCATTATGAAGCATTATATATAAATGATTATGATCCCTTAAGTTTTGAATGGATCGATGTTAATAACAATCAAGAATCTATATTCTCTTATTTGCGCTATGATCAAAAAGGAGCTATTGCATGTGTTTTTAATATGCTACCAATTACTTATCATGATTATCGCATCGGTGTTCCTTATAAGGGAGAATATATTGAAATTATGAATAGTGAAAAGGATATCTATAACGGCTGTAATTTTGGTAATTATGAACCACTTAAAGCCGAGAAGATACCCTATCATGGAAAAAACTATTCACTAAGAATTGAAATACCACCTTTAGGAGCAGTCTTATTTAGAGTAGATCTTAAATAAAGACTGCTTTTCTATTTGTGTTTTTACTAAGCGATATAATAAATAAAATGCTGCAATTTCTAAAGGTAATAAAATAATATTTTTACCTAAAGAACGGAATACAATAAATAAATAAGTTCTCGCAGCTTTATTGTATAGTAAATAGGTCCAATAACTATTTAAAAAAC
>JAEWGY010000065.1 GCA_023388035.1 Bacillota bacterium
TGCTTAAAAGGAAAAACCCATAGTAAAATGATTAAAGGTATTAAAAATATTCTAAATAAGGTTAGTTTATTTGGTAAATTCATAAATAGATTATAACATAAAAAAAGCATTTTAATAAATGCTTGACTTTGACATTCAATAAGCCATGTTCTGTATAACGACAATTATTTATCTATGTCTAAAAGACATTTCTACATCGATTCGTTTCTCTAGTAGAATTCCCCTACCAAATTTGGGTTTCTCGCTTGTGGGGTTTACCACGTTCCACCTTTTTAGTTTCCTAAAAACTCGTCTCTTTGGCACTTTATAGAAATAGACCATAGTAAATACCTTAGGTCATCTTTCTGCCGTTAGTTAAACTACCTAGTTTTATTTTTTATGTACTAGCACAAACACTACAGGCATCACAGCCTGTGCGAGCATGGACTTTCCTCTACTAATGCAGCAATTGTCTAGAATGTCAATCTTTTTTAAATACTGTCTCTTCTAATCTATTTAATCTTTTAATGATATCGATAGGAGAAGTGCTAGTAGTATCAATCAGTTCTGATTCCTTAGCCTTTAATTTAGAAATAATTAAATTAAGCTCTTCAATTTCAGCATTTAAACTTTCAATTATTTCATCTTTTAATTTTAATTCTTCATCATATGTTTCATAATCAGCGATAATCTTGTCAAGTAAATCATCAACTTGCAAGGCGTCATAACCCTTTACATTGATTGCGAGTTCTAAATCATAAATTTCTTGTGCACTCAGATTTTTATTCATAATATACCTCTTAATTATTCTAACATATTTTTATAATACTTGAATTAATATTTTATTTTTATTATGCTAAAGATGGAGGTAAATATGCAAAAGAATTTTGTCAAGGTATGGGGAGATGTCGTTGACTTTAAATCATTAACCATCTCTATCCTAGTTACATTGATTTTAACTATTTTCGGCTATTACATAGTTAATAATCAAGAGCGAGTAATTCGCTTATTCATGGGTTTGGCAATGTCATCTTTGGGTTTCATAATCTCATCAATATTTATTAGACCTAAGCGTATTGTTATTGAAGAATGATTATTGAAATTACTTATATGATAGCCTTTGCTCTGCTTGCTTTGCTTATTTATACTGTTATTGGCTTCATCCCTGGAACGGACGAAACATCAGTATTATTACCAATAAGTTTAAGCTTGATTCTATTAGGAATAAAGGAGACATATATTTTAAGTTTCTTTATTTCCGCTATCATAACACTGAATTTGACTAATGCTATGCCAACTGCCTTAGTTGGCTTACCAGGTGGGGTTATGTCTAGTCCAATGATTGAATCAAGCCTTAAGATTAAGGCCTTAGGACAATCAGCTAAACTAATTCAAAAAATGGCTGCTGCCTGTTTAATTTCGGTACTAATATCAGTACCAACTTCACTTTTAATAGCCAATCTAATCGCTCCTTATGCGAGCTATATTCAACCTTATGGTTCATATATTTTTATTGTAGGTGCAATCTTTCTATCGCTTACTGCTAAAAATAAATTATTATCACTATTTAGTATTATTCCCTTAGCAGTACTTTTCATTTCCTTGCGTCACTTATATTGGGGGCTTAAGATTTTACCTGCGAATACAACTATTAGCGTTTCATTCTTTTTAGGAATAACCATTGGTCCTTTAATGATTACTCTTTTAAAATTATTAAATAAAAAAGAGTTTGAAAATCTTAGAGTCAATGAAAAAAATCAAATCACCGTTCCTAAGAGTACATTAATTAAAACTATTAGTCCTTTTGAAATTTTAAACAAGGATGAACTTAAGCAAACTTCGATATTAAGTTTGATTGCGAATTTTTTATTTATTTTAAGTCCTGTAGGTTTAGTAATACTACTAGGTAATATGACTTATAATAAATTTAAAAATAATGAAAATAGAGATTTTATTACCATTACCACTATGTCCTCTATTACTCAATCTACTTATCTTTCTGGTATAATTATCCCTTTATTCGCTTTAGGTATACCATTATCTCCAGTTAGTCTAGGTCCTGGGGCTGCCTTATATCAAGCTATGCCACGCTATGATCTTACTAACAATCTACACTACAGCTTGAGCTTTAATGATTTTATTTTAGCTTGTTTAATTGGAACTTTAGTTGCTGGAATTTTAAGTTATTTATTAATTCTTAAATTTGCTCCAAATATCACTAAGTTTGTCTTAAATAAGATACCGCATGAAGCAGTGCTAGCTTTATTTGTTGTCTTTACTGGTTTACTAGCATATATGGATGCGGGTATTATCAATGTTTTTGCGGTTATTTTAATTGCGATTGTTAGTGGTAGTTTAAATGAGAAAGGAGTCAATGTAGGAGTGCAATTTATGACTTTATACGCTTCTCCTATCATAATTGATTTATTGAGTAGAATATGAATGTGAATGCTAAAATAATCCTTTGTGGAGAACATGCAGTTGTTTATAATAAACCTGCTATCGCTTTACCTTTAAAGGGTTTAGACATCTACTGCGAAATTAGTAATAGTGAAACTAATACTATTGATTGTGAATTATATAAAGGTTCTTTAGATGATTGTCCTAATGACTTAATGAATATTAAAGAAATTTATTATCATTGTCTTAAAAAATTAAATAAAATTAATAATAAACATCATCTTAAATTTATTTCTAAAATTCCTATCGCTAGGGGTCTTGGATCATCAGCTGCTAGTAGTGCTTCCTTAATTAAAGCTATTTATAACTTTTATGATATTAAACTTGAAACTGAGGAATTATTTAATCTTTGTCAAATCGCTGAATCGATAGCTCATTATAATCCTTCAGGAGTTGATGCAAGAGTAATCACTACTAATAAGGCACTTTATTTTTCAAAAACACTTGGTTTTAAATCATTTGATTTTAACTTAAAAGCTGGAATTTTGATAATTGATAGTGGCATTATTGGAAAAACAAAAGAAGCTGTTTTAAAACTTAAAAAACTTAAAGATGCTAATCCTATAAAAGTTAATAAAATTCTTGATCAAATAGAAATGATTTCCACTAAATGTTATAAATTGCTTAAAAATTCAGATTTAAAAGCCATCGGTCATTTAATGAATAAAAACCATTCATTACTAAGTGAACTAGACTTATCCAATGAGACTTTAGATAACATCTGTAAAATAGCTAATGATAATGGTGCGTATGGTGCTAAACTTACTGGTGGTGGACTTGGGGGCTGTGTTATTGTTTTATGTGAATTAACAGATTTAACTAATTTAAGATCACTATTTGAAAAATTGAAATATAATTGTTATGAGGCAAGATATGATTAAAGTTGTCGCTCCTAGTAATATTGCTTTGATTAAATATTGGGGTAAGGCTAGTAAAGATTTAAAACTAGCGATGAATTCTTCACTTTCGATAAGTTTAAATAATTTAAATACAACTACCATTATTACCAAAGCTGATAAGGATATCTTTATTCTTAATGATCGAATCGAAGATTTTAATAAAATAAAAGATTTTGTCGCTTTATTTAGAAAAAATCCTGAAAATAAAATCTTAGTTAATTCAAAAAATAATTTTCCTACCGCTGCTGGTTTAGCATCCAGTGCTTCTGGTTATGCTGCATTAGGCATGGCACTTAAGGAATATTTTAAATTAAATTTATCCTTAAAAGAATTATCAATACTTGTTAGAAAAGGTAGTGGTTCAGCATGTCGATCATTATTTTCAAATTTTGCTGTATGGAAGCATTCATTACACTATCGTCATTCCTTTGTCTTTAAATTAAATAAAGATTTAAATTTACAGGCAATGATTATGCTTTGCAGTCAAAAAGAAAAGCAACAATCATCACGCTCAATGATGGAACTTTGTCTTAGAAAGTCTAGGTCTTATCCTAGCTTTCTAAGACATGCTAGAACTAATCTTAAACCGCTTATTCAAGCAATTAAAACTAACAATTTTAAAAAAATTGCTAGTATCAGCATAAATAGTATGCGACTCATGCATAATTGTATTCATGATCTTAATTTTACTTATTTAAATAAAGATAGTTACCGAGTAATTAGAACAATGCATAAATTAACATATAAATATCCTGTATTTTATACCATTGATGCAGGCTCTAATATCGTCTGCATAGCACCGAAAAGTTATTTTTTAAAAATGAAAAAAGAACTATTAAAACTAAATATCAAATATCTTCAAAGTAATATGGGTAAGGGTCCTTATGTCATTAATTAGTACCAAAATCTAT
>JAEWGY010000070.1 GCA_023388035.1 Bacillota bacterium
GTGCCAAATAGTATTAGGATTATTATCAATGGCATAAGTAGCTAAACCTTCATTCATAACACCCTTTTGCTCACTACTTGCGTGAGCTATGACACTTGACATGTCAAAGTCCTTAGTTATCTCTTTAATCTTATAAGTCTTTTCTAAATTATCATTTTGATAAATCTTTATTAAGGTAATATCCTCTTCTTTTTCTATTTCATATCTAAGATTTTCAATTTCTTCATTTAAGATAGGTTTAAATATATGAAAATCCTTATCCACCATTACTTCATAGTAGTCTTTATAATAATTAAAATCAGATAGCATTTGATCATTAGCTAGGATACCACTTATTAAATTATTAGCTTCATTAATTTCTTCAATTCTAATATTATCAATTATAAAATCTTTAAGTGATGAAAAATTTAATTTCTTATTACTTATTCCATAGGTATTAGGTACAGTGCTACTTGAGTAAATACCAAACCAATCTTCCTCATTATCGCTTCCTAGCATTATAAAACTAAAGCTATTATAATTCTCATTATTTAAAGATGAGCTTAGATTATATAATTTCTCACCACCTTTAAATTCACCATTGCCTACAATTACCTGATAAACATTATCACTACCTAATTCATAGTCAAAGCTAACTCTATAAGCCTTATTTGCCTTAAATCTAATATTCTGTGGTATGGTTTGATAAACTAGATTATTTCTTTGACTAAGACCATTTGTCTTAAGTGAAAATCTTCCTTCTAAAACATCATTTAATTTCTTATCATTAAATCCTCTTTGAGTGTAAGGCGCATTTAACTCACTAAGATGTGTTCGATTATCCTCAACTCCTTCAATAGGACCAACTACAAATGGGTAAATACCTGCAGGATTATTTTCAAAATTAAAATATTTTTGACTATCACTATTTTCATGATAATCGTTTTCTACTATTCTTAAATCATCAAAATAAGCTGATTTATTAGTTCCTTTTTCTAATTCTAAATAAACTCTTACATCACTTACATCATCACTAGTTTCAAAATCCACAAACATATTTTGGAAATAAGAAGCTTTCTTATTATCCTCTATAAGGGTTGAATTATGATTAGTACTTGAATGGGCATAGGCTTTAACATAGTTTTTCGCAATCGATTTATTAGTATAATTACTATAATCACTTATGCCATTATTAACTCTTAAATAAGCTTTAGCATCACTACGATTATCAACACCTACATAAATGGTATATTTAGTATTAGGTTTTAAATCGTTTATTTTTTGACTAACACTTATCTTATTTTCGTGAGCAATTAATTCTAACATTGGATTATAACCAAGTGATAAGCTTACCTTAGCCTTAGAGTTATCTCCTACTATATCCCAATTATTAAGATTAAGAGCATTAAATCCTGGATCATTAAAATGTGTAAATTCACCCCATTTAACATTCTTTAATAAATCATTTTCCTTAGTATAAATTACATAAGGAGTTTTAGCTTTTGACTCAATTTGAATTTCGCCATTTTGATTATTTAATTTTATGTTATCAACTCTTCCAAGCTCACTAAGTCTTGCGATGTAAATTTCCTTATCCTTTAAGCTATCATCTAACTTATAAGTAAAACTACCACCAGTATTTGAGTAGTGATAATATTTAATATCACCACTTAATTTTCCATTATTATCCCAAAGCCATGGAAGCATGTAAGACTCATTAGCATTAGTAGAATCAAGTACTAATTTATCATTAAATTTAATAGTTCTAGCACTATAATTAGCGATATCATTAATATCATTAGATTTTCTTTCAATAATTACTTTATTATTATAATCATCTCTTAATTCATAGCTAATAACCGGAGTATATTTAAGTTTTCCGCCAACTTTTTTATCCGGATGATTTATCATAACGCTATTACCATAAGTCATCTTATAAACTTTAAAGTGCTGAATAAATTTAGTAGGAATATTACGATGGAAGATTGTTTCAATAAAGCTCTTATAATCACTTCTTCCCTGCCATCCTTCAAAATCCTTCATATCATAGCCACCAAGTAATGGATAAATAGCTTCCCCACTATATGAAGGATAATGTGCTATCCATGAATCCTTTTCGTGATTTCTAATAAATCTTGCAATATTCGAATTAATTCCTTTAAGACTATAACCGCCATAAGTTAAATCAGCTGCCCAGTGCTGAAAGATAGAATCATATTCTGAAGCAAAGCCCCATTCATAGCTCGCGCTATAACCAAGACTATTAAGTTCCTTTGCAAGTTGATGTGATGCCCAAGGGCCATTATCACCAGATTGACCATTACCCCAAACATCTACATAAATAAAATCAAGCTTTGAAGTATCAAGACTATCAGCTAAGTCTTTAAAACGCTTAAAGCGTCCATTTACTAAATCATAGGCAGCATCAATATTAATTCCTTGATCAATCCAGTTCCAACCATAAGAATAATCTGTGCCATCTTTTCTAAGTAATTCTGGTTTAAAATATTTAGATTCAGGATAAGTTTCTGAAGCATTCACATGAATACCAATATAGGCTCCATAGGGCTTAGATGCATCTAAAAGCTTTTTAAAATCCTTAAGACCACCCATTCTTTCACCAATATAAGCATAATCTAAATGATTAGAATCATGCCCCTCACCGCCATATCCTTTAAGTAATACCATCTGACCTAAACCATCGGTATGTAATGAAACTTTTTTAATACCATCAAGTGTTGTAAGGAAGGGATTTTGTGCATGTGAACCAAAATTCATTGCGATGCGCTGAGAAACCTTAGAAGAAGTATTTTCTGATCCATATATCTTATTCATAATGCTGCGATATTTAATAGCAGCATCCTGCCAATTGATTACATTATCATCATTTTTATCCTTACTTAAAGCTAATCTAATTACAGGATATTCGACAATATCAAGATTATACTCATCCTTCATTTTCTGTGCATGATAATAATAATCTAAGTCTTTATATAAATAAAATCGTGGCGCTTTAAGACTAGCGTAAATATAATCATCTACTCTTATCGCATCTAAGACTACTCTAGCATAGCGATCATAACTTCTTTTATTAGCCTCATTCCAAGGTGCACTTTGGGAATTGGTAAATAGTGAAGTAGCTAGTTTATCATTAGAAAGGAAGCCGTACATATATGAGTGTTTATTCATATAATTTGTTTCACTCATATTTGCTGCTTTAAGTAAATTACTATTTATTTCAAGAAAATAATCACCACTATTAATAGTACTAGTAGAAAGCTTAGATCCTGCAAAGCTAGCATTAGTATCACTTGATTTTATACCAACGAATGCTAGATCATAAAATTCAATTGTCTTTATAAGATCTTCTTCCTTGCTAACCTTATTTTCAATATTAACTACCCTATATTCTAAATAATCATTAACTAATTCAATTTCAATGGTAATCTTAGCCTTATTAAAATCATTAAAACTTAATTCATAACTTGCTTTATGATTATTTATTTTCTGATATTTTACAAGCGGCTTAAAAGCTTTGCCATTTAATAAAATCACATGATCATTTTTAAGATCAGCATTAATCAATTCTCCTTCATATTCATAAGAGCGAATTTTAGGGAAGGCCGTATCAATTTTAACCTTTAAATAATTATTTTCTAAAATATCATAAGTAATATTACTGTCATCAATTGTAATAGCAGGACTTACTTCTTCCTTATTAATAGTATTAATAATTTTATCTTGATTACTTGCTAGCACTAAAATAGCACTTTTTTGATTTCCATAAGTACCTAATTTTAAAGCTGTTTCCTTATTTAGTTTATTAATTATATCAGTAGGTAAATTAGTTGAAAATAAATTTTCATTATTTGCGCTAGCATCAAGTTGTCCGCTTTCCTCATTATAGTTAATACTAAGTTTAATAGCTTCATTAATGCTTGGTGCTTTATGACGTGATCCATTTAAATAAGAACCTTTGCCATTTTCTTTATACTCCCAAAACCAGCCTGCACTATCATAGCCAACACCCATAAAATTATTATGATCCTTATAATAAAGATATAAAAACATACGCATTTCACTAGGGTTTTTAAGTGGGATAAAATTAAAATCACGATAATCAATAGTAGTATTATGAAGTTTAAAAATCGCTGCATTAGCACCATTATCATTATGATCTAAAGATTCAAGTTTATCATAGCGCTTATTATCTTTAATAATATTAGGACTAATTTTACCCTTTTTATTTGATGAAGTATAAAAAGAGCTTTGATATGGAGCTATATTAATAGCACTTATGTCATTATTAAAGGTTCCAAGCTTTATTACATTCTTTTTGCTAATGTTCTTTATTTTATCGCTAGCTATAATAGTATCAATAACCAAAATATCATTGGCATAGGCCATTAATTTGCCACTATTATCATCATATTCAATATTTAATATTACTCTTTCACCATTTTTAGGTGCCACTTTTCTTGCGCTGTTTTGCCAAGCCCCGCTACCATTTAGTTTATACTCCCAAAACCAGCCTCCGCTATCATAGCCAACACCCATAAAATTATTATGATCCTTAAAATATAAATTAAAGAACACTCGCATGTTGTTAGGATTTTCTAAACTAATGAATTCGAAATTTTTAAATTCCTTATCATATTCATAGTACGATGCCTTATCATTATTATTACCATCAGGATTTGAACTTAATTTAGTATATAACTGATTATTGTATTCATTTTCCTTAATTATAACTTTAGTACCATAAATATTATTAGCTGAAATATTAATACTAAATATTATTAAAAATGAAAGTAAACTTAAAAAAAGTTTAAGATATTTATTATTCATTAAATATACTCCTTATTATATAAATAAAGACTAAGTAGTATTAGGCTAAGCCCGATAAGCTGTATGCTTAAACCTAAATAACCTATATAATTTTTTCCTAAAATGACCATTAAAAAGCCTAATAAAAAGATAGATAGTCTTAGGATTAATTTTCTCATTCTTTAATACCTCCAACTGTCATTCCCTTAGTAAGCTTACTTTGTACTAAAATATATAAAATTAAAGTTGGAAGCATTACAATTACAAGACCAGCATAAAGAGTACCTAGCTCTGACCTTCCTCTTGCTACCTTATATAGATTTGTAAGTCCTATGGGAAGTGTTTTTTGCCCCTTAGGATCTGATAATAGGGTAAGCGCAATTATATACTCATTCCAGAAAGCTAGAAAATTAAATAGAATTACAGTAATAATACTAGGTTTAGCTAAGGGAAACATAATCTTAGTCATGGTTTTAAAATAGCCATATCCGTCAATATAAGCTGCTTCTTCATAGGATTTTGATAAAGTTTTAAAATAACTTGATAATAGATAGATGGTAAAAGGGAGAGCGCTTGCAGCATATATTAGTGCTAGAATAAAAATATTATTTAATAAAAAACGAAAACCAAAGATTTTTCTAATAAAGCGATCTGAATCTAGTAACATTAAAAAAATCGGAATTACTATATAATTAATATTAATAAATAAACCTGCCATTAAAAAGGTATTAATATATTTCTTAGCTTTAAAATTAAATCTAGCGAGTACATAACTTGCAGGCAGAGCAACCGCTAACAAAATTATCAAAGCCATTAGTGTTACTAAAATTGAATTTAAAAAGTATTCTCCCATCTTAGCATTAATAAAGGCATTTTTAAAATTATCAAATTGAATACTTAGGGGTAAATTAAAGGGTGAGCCATAAAATTCTGCATTTGTCTTAAGTGAAGCCATAAAAACCCATGATATAGGAATGATAATCATTAAGGCTAGGGAAATTAATGAGCTATAAATAAATGCTTTATATAAATTAATTTTTTTAAACATAAATCACCTAATGTTCGATTATATCTCTTCTAGTTACAAAATTTAAAAGAGCTGATAGTAAAAATGAAAAAATAAAGACAATTGAAGCAATAGCCATACCATAGCCATAACTACGATTAGTAAAAGCTTGTTTATAAAGATAGCTTAAAACTGTCTCACTAGCACCATCAGGTCCTCCATTTGTAAGTATAAAGATAAATAGAAATGATAAATTAATTGTTGAAATTACAAAAAAGGTTAGCGTTGTGCGAATATTATTCCAAATTAAAGGAATGGTTATTAAAAAGAATTGTTTGATCTTCGAAGCTCCTTCTAAATCAGCTGCTTCATATAAATGATTAGAAATAGATGACATACTAGCCATATACATTACCATATAATAACCAATAGCCTGCCATATTAAAGCAATCGCAATTGCGAAAATAACGATTTTCTGATTACCTAAAAATTGAATACCAAGATAGCTTTCACCCTTAAAAAGTCTTAAAAAAGTATTAAATAATCCTTTATTAGGTTCATAGATAGCTGAGAAAATAGCACTAATAACCATCACCGATAAGATATTTGGTATATAGAAAATAATTCTGAAAAAATTTTGACCTTTAATCTTTTCCTTAACTAGAATTGCCGCAAAGATAAGAGAGATACTTAGAGTAAATGTACTTACAAAAACAATTAGAAAAATTGTATTTTGAAGTGATCTAATAAAATTTAAATCACTAAATAGTATCTTAAAATTATTAAATGCAACAAAAACCTTACTATCAGCACTTAGACCTCCCCACTTAAATAATGATAAGGTAAAGATATTAAGGGTAGGTAAGCACATAAAAATAATGAATAATATTAATGCTGGTAAAATACTTAATATTATAAATAACTTCTTTTCTTTTTGTTTCATAGACTCCTTTAAATAAATTAAGGGAACAAGTAATGCTCCCTTAAAATATAATCTTAATTATTGATACTTACTAACGGCATCAAGCACTGCATTATACCAATCTTCAACTGTTTTATCCTTAGAAACCACTGAATTAATTGTGCCATATAAGATACCATCAGCAGAAGTAAGATTAACCCCTTCAACCGCTTCGTGAGCTGCAAAGCCTACTAGATTAGCTTTAACTCCTGATTCAAATATATTATAGTAAGGTTTGTCACTATCACTTAAGAATGCTAGGTCTTTAACTGGGATAACTGCAGGCTTATCACTTTCATAGAAAGCCTTAGTTGCTTCTGGAGAATATAAGAAAGCAATAAACTCTTTCGCAACTTCTTTATTTTGAGCATTCTTTGGAATCCAAATTTGTTCTGTAAATACAGATGAGTAAGCATCACCACCTGCTTTAGAAGAAGGTACAGGCATCATACCCCATTCAAATCCATTTGCTCTAGGAGCATCAGCCATTTCGCCAGGTAACCAGAATCCATTAGGAATTAATAAAGCCTTATTATCTAATACTAGTTGTTGGTTTAATTTAAAACCTTCACCATTAGCATTTGCTACAGTTGTAGGATAGGTATTTTCAGCAAGCTTACCAACAAATTCAAATGCTGCTTTAACCTCTGGTAATTTCCATGATTCTAGATCATAGTTCATTAGCTTAGCATAAACACTAGGTCCTGCAAAGGAATTTAAGACAGCACTAAAGAAGGTGTCAAAGTATCCTGTTGTTGGATAGGTAAATAATGAAGCATCTAATTCCTTAGCCTTATCAGCTAAAGCTAAAAGCTCATCAGTTGTTTTTGGAACTTCTAAGTTATGCTCTTTAAATAATCCTTTATTATAGAATAAACCAGTAGTTGAATAGAAGATAGGTAGTAAATATAACTTACCATCACTATATGGTCTTAGCTGTTTAGAATCAAGGAAGGCATCATTAATTCTAGCACTAACCTTAGTATCACTTCCTGGAATAGTCATATTTAAGATATCATCAAGTGGTTCTAATTGATTTTCAGCAATTAAAGCTTCTGTTAAGGCATCAGTAGCACCAATTGAATAATATACAATATCAGGTAAATTTTCACCTGAAGAGAAGGTTGGTCTTAATACATCAGCGATATTTTTTTCAAGTTGTAATTCAACTTTATGACCGGTTTTTTCTTCAAAAAGCTTAATAGCAGCTTTAAAACCATTATCACCATAACCTCCTAATAAGCCACTAAGTTTAATGGTAACCTTAGTATCTTTTGTATCAGTGTTAGTATCTGAAACATCTTTTTTACCGCTTTTACACGCAACTAAACTAACAAGCATTAGTGCGCTTAAAGCATAAACAATTAATTTTTTCATATGTCCTCCGTATTTTTATTATACAACTATAAAGTAAGAACAATATAAATATATTGCTATAGAATTATAATATCTTGTGCAAAAATAAAATAATGTTATAATTTGAATATGAATGATAAATTAAATCCCGAATTATTATATATAAAATCATACCGTTACAATAATGATTGGCCATCTACTATGCACACCCATCCTTTTTCTGAAATCTTTTATGTAATTAAAGGTAAAGGTAATTTTCATATTGAAAATAAAGTAATTAGTGTTAATGAGGATGATTTAATTATCGTAAATCCTAATGTCATCCATACTGAATCATCATCTAATGATCCCTTAGAATATATGGTTGTTGGACTTTCTAAAATTGTTTTAATGGATGATTCTTATTTAATTCAAAATTTTAAAGAATATAAACATGATATTTTATTATATCTTAAAACCCTATCCATTGAATTTTTAAGATCTGATCATTATACCAATGTTATTTGTGATAATCTTTTAGAAATTCTTATTTATAATATCATTAGATATTCTAATAAAAAATTTGGTGATATTACTAGTGCTAATTTATTAGATTATAAAATTACTCAAGCCTGCTCTTTTATTGAAAATAATTTCAACAAAAAAATAACACTTGATGATATTGCCTTAAGTCTTTATCTAAGTAAATATTACTTAGCTCATATCTTTAAAAAACAACTTAAAATTTCACCCATACGCTATTTACTTAATTTCCGTCTTAAAAAAGCAAAAGAGTATTTATTAAACACAAGTTATAGCATTAGTGATATCGCAGTGATTGTCGGTTTTGAGAATAGCGCTTATTTTAGTAATACTTTTAAGAAAGAATTTAAAATTAGTCCTAGTGAGTATCGTAATAAAAAAGGAGTAAATAAGTAAATTCTATATTTAGAAATTACTTTTACTCCTTTAAATTTGACTTAAAATATGTTTAATTACACCGTGATGGCAATATTCTTTAATAATGGGTACCTTTAAACTTTTTAATGATTCATGAGCGTTTTTAGGGATAAAAGCATGCTGGAAATTATTGATCATTTCATAATCATTAAGGCCATCACCATATACATATATATTATCCTTATTTAGCTTATAATATTTAACTAAGTATTCTAACGCTATGGCTTTAGAAGCTTTTTTAGAAACTATCTCAAATCCATGTTTATCTTCATAGATATTTAACCTATCTTCATATTTTTTAATAAATTCTTTAAATCTAAAATAGGTATCAGTATCATTATTATTATATTCTAGTTTATAAATGGGATAACTTAAAATTTCATCACTATGAGTACTATAATCAAAATCCTTCATTACAATTCTTTGCCAAATAATTCTTTTAATAAAATTAACACTCCTTTTTTTAAAACAATTATTACGATAAGTTTTTTTATCAAGCAGTGCAAAAAAGTTTTTTTCACTATAAAAACGCAGTGTTGATTCTTTAAAATTAGCTAAGATATCACTAATAATATCTTCATCAATAAAGGTTTTTTTAAGAACCTTTTTATTTTCATCAATAATTAAAGCTCCATTCATAGCAATAATTGGTAATTTCAGCTTATTAATCTTAAGATCCTTATAAAATCTAGAATGAACATGTCTTCCAGTCGCAAACATAAAACCATGGCCCTTCTTTAAACATTTCTTAATTCCATGAATAATAAAAGCATCCATTAGATGATATCTATTAAGTAGTGTTCCATCTAAATCACTTACAAAATACTTTTTCATACCTTAATTATAACTTATAAGTATATTATTTTCCTTAAATTAGCTTAAAGAAAAAAGCTGCTAATGCAGCTTATTTCTTATTGCGTTTTTTAAGAAGACAGGCAATTGCAAGTAATATTCCAGCAATAATATTAGTTGCTTTATTAGTATATGTTCCAGTATCTGGTAGTAATATCTTATCTTCTTTTGGTATTATCCTTTCATATACTAAGATAATCTTATTATCACCCTCTATTAACTTACCACTTAAAGCTAATGAATCCTTGGCTAGACCAATATATTTATATCCGTTTATTTCTTTAACTTCATAATTATATTCTTCATCAGCTCTTAAATCATTAATACTTTCTCTATCTAACAAGACACCATTATTATCAATCGATTCAATGATTAATCTTGCTTTTAGGATACGATTATAGATAAGAGTAATAATATTATCTCCCCTAGTAATATTACCAACAAGTGGCAATGAATCATCAGCTAGCTTATCAAATTCATAATCATCAAATTCTTTAACACTAGCCTTATACCCACTTCCTTCTAAGATATTATTAGTAATATATTTAGGAGCTATCTCATTTCCTAAATTATCAACATAATTAATAATTAGATTACCGTAGTATAAATTCTTAGTATAACGAAGGATTACTGTATTACCACTTCTACTTACTAAGCCATTAAGTGGTGCTGAGTCATCACTTATACCTACAAAAGTATAATCTTCTACTTCTCTAGGAGTAATACTATATTCGCTAGTTACCTTAACATTTTCCTTATCAAGGTATTCATATAGTACTTCATCATTCTCATTATAAGCAATTACTTTAACACTCGCATATAGTGTCTTATACTTATAAATAATCGAAGAATAGCCCTCTTCTAAATAACCATTAGCAGGCTTAGAGTCATTAGCCATATCCACAAATTCATAGGCCTCAAAATAACGCTCTTTAGTATCATAAGGAGTACCTACATTTTCATTTTCTAAAACTATTTCCTCATAAGTTCCAGGAATTAATTCTAGATTTTCATCTACATAAGATACACTTATTGTTCCTTTGCCTTCTAAGACATCCTTATTTGGATTAATTTCAGTATAAAGCTTAAATACAGTTGGTTTATTTATTTCGATTTCATAAATATTACCACTTAGGTATTTATTAGCTTCATCATTAATCATCCAATAAGCAAAGGCCTTATCGTTATTGTAGGTTATGTTAGGAAGATTAATAGTACTTTCTTCATTTTCATTATAAAGAATTGCCTTATCTAGTGTTGATCCTTCTTTTACAAAGAATTCATTTTGATCAATAGCTACATCAGTATCACTAGATACAAACTCTACTCTATAATACTTATCAAAACTAATATTAATAGTATTAATCTTATTAGTTAAATTAGTATCAGTATTAGTAATATGTGGACCTTTATATTTAATAGTATCACTATCACTTACAATTGGAATAATTAATCCATTAACTGGAGTATTATATTCTACAATACTTGTCTTTTGTTTAGGATTATTTTCATCATGATCATCTAAGTCAACATTAGATCTGTAGATTACTGTAATGTTAGATGAATAAGTTAGTGGATCATCACTTGTATGACTATCATCACCATCCCTAGTAAGAATATTTATTTCCTTACCATTTAAATTAGGTATTAATTCATCAGGAATGATAAATCTTAATTTACCTTCCTCGATAATTCCTATAATAGGATTACCCATATTATCTAAAATCGGATCACCCTTATCATCTACTAAGTAGAAATTAGTACTTGATTCTTTTGTATAGTCTTCTGGTAAATCAGCTAAGATATCAAAAGTATCATCATCCTGTCTAATATTACTTAATAATGGTAAATAGAAGGCTGTTAGATTATGATCCTTAACAATCACTAGATCTAAACTTACACTTGTATTATTTGATCTAAATGACTTAAAGATATAATTACTATTAGCTACTACCTTAGGAGCTATAGCACTTAATTTAATATTGCTATTTTCTCTTACAAAGTAGCTGATATCAGTTCTTTCATCATCTTCAAATGATCCATGATCACCCTTATTAAAGTTTACATAGTGATAACCATCTTTAGTTGTGTCTTCATTATCTATAGGAATAATATCCTTAGCATAAACATAGATTACACGTTTAACGCTATTGTCACTAAATCCTTCTTCAGGAGCAGAATCCTCTGCCATCTTCATGAAGACATATCCTTCAAAGTCTTTAACCTTAGTAGTGTATGGTGTACCAATAGGAGCATTTTCTAAGATGATTTCTTCAATGGTATCACCTATGAAATTACCATCTTGATCAAGATATGAAACTGTAACTAAAGCGCTATTTGGATTAATTACTTCATCCTTAGCCTTAGCATATAATCTAAACTCACTAGGTTTATTAATTTCTAGATCATAGATTGAGCCACTATGATAAGCACTAGGATCATCATTAATCATCCAATGACTAAAGGCTTTATCGTTGTTATAAGTAATAGAAGGAACTTCAATACTGCTTTCACTATCTTCATTATAAAGGATTGCCTTATCTAAAGTTGATCTTTCTTTAACAAAGAATTCATTCTCTTCTATTAATACATCATCATCCATTGATTTAAAGTTTACTTTGTAATACTGATCATAACTAATATTAACGATATTAATCTTATTAGTTAGATTAGTATTATTATCATCGTTAGTAATACTTGGACCTTTATATTTAATAGTATCAGTATCACTTACAATTGGTAAGTCTAAACCATTTATAGGTGTATTATATTCCACTACAACAGTTTTTTGCTTAGGATTATTATCATCATGATCATCTAAGTCAACATTAGATCTATAGATTACCGTAATGTTAGATGAATAAGTTAGTGGATCATCGATAGTAATATCATCATTACCATCTACAATCTTAACCTTTAATTCTTTGCCATTTAAGCTTGGAACTAAATCATTAGGAATAATGAATCTTAAGTTTCCTTCATCATCTATAATTCCTTTTATTGGTTCGCCATTATTACTAATCGTATTACCACCTTCATCTACTAAATAGAAATTGGTACTATTCTTCTTAGTATAATCGTTAGGAACAGTTGCGATAATATCAAAACTATCATCATCCTGTTTAATATTTGTAACCTTAGGTAAATAGAAGGCTACTAAATTATAATCCTTAGTAATACTTGTCTTATTTAAATCAATGCTTATATCATTTTCACGATATGCAATGAAATAATAATCATTATTAGGATTAATCTTAGGACTAATAGTATCTAATGTAATATTACTATTTTCTCTAACAAAATAACTAATATCACTTCTATTATCATCCACAAATGATCCATGATCACCCTTATTAAAGTTTACATAGTGATAACCATCTTTAGTTGTTTCTTCGTTATCTATAGGGATAATATCCTTACTATAGATATAGATTACACGTTTAACAGTGTTATCACTTACTCCTTCTTCTGGTGCTGATTCATCAGCTAACTTCATGAAGGTATAACCTTCAAAGTCTTTAACCATTGTTGTGTATGGAGTTCCAATAGGAGCATTTTCTAAGACGATTTCTTCAATTGTATCAGCAATAAAGTTACCATCTTGATCAAGATAACTTACTGTAACTAAGGCACCTTGAGGGGTAATTACATCATCTCTATTAGTTGTATGTAACTTAAATTCAGTAGGTTTATTTATCTTAAGCTCATAAATTTCACCACTAGCGTATTTAGTTGTCTCTTCATTAATGCTCCAGTGGCTAAAGGCTTTATCAGCTTTATAATTAACCTTAGGTACATCGATTATTACAGAGCTATCAGTATTTCTTCTACCTCTTGAAGTTACTACTTTATAAACATATGCTTCATCAATTGTTGATTCTTCTTTTAAGAAGATATTTGCGTAATAGTCTTTTAAGTCCTCATCGTTTTCATCCACATAAGCAAAACTTGCACCATTATCAGCGATACTAAAGCTTACTTTAAAGTACTTATCAAAGCTTGCTGTAACATTATTAGTGCGATTAGTAAAGCTTAGGTTTGTAGGATTAAACTTAGGACCTACATACTTAGTATCATCAGTATCACTAACTTTAGGGAAGTTATCACTGCTTACTGAAGTATTATACTTAGACTTAACAGTAAGCTGTTTATTATTTCCAGTATCATGTTTATCTAAATCAACATTTGAAGTAAAGATAACTGTAACACTATCATCATAGCTAATGCTACTTGTTGATATAGCACTATCATTACCCTTAATAGTTTTAACCTTAAGGGTCTTATTACTTAGTGATGGAACCATTGTATCTGGAATTTCAAATACTAACTTACCATCAATAATTTTACCAGTAACTGGTGTATCTAAATCAGAACCATCATTATCTACTAATGTAAAGCTAATACTATCATCATAAGGATAATCATTAGGTAAATCACTAGTAATATTCCAATCACTATTATTTTGTTTTAGATTATAAGCATTTGGTAGATAATTTGCGGTTGCAGTAGCGTTATTAGTGATAATAGTTTCATCATCAATTTGCTTAGCATCCATTATAGTTACATAACCAATAAAGCTATAATTAGCATTCGCATTAATACCTGGTTTAGTTATAGCACTATATTTAATATTCTTAGTTGGATCTACATAGAATACTTTATTCTCATTTGCCTTAGCAAATTCACCATATGTTCCTTTATCAAAGCTTACTTTAACAAAGTTATCTGGAACCTGATTACCACCAACTTCATTCTCACCAATAATATCCTTACTTGGTTTAACTACTAGTTTGAATGTAGTATTTTCGTTAATGCTATGACTCATAATATCACTATCAGTCTTATTAGTACTATCAGTATTAATTAACCAATGTGACTTAGTATATAGG
>JAEWGY010000112.1 GCA_023388035.1 Bacillota bacterium
TTAAAAACTTTTAGGCATAAACAATTAATTTTAGCTACAAGTTTATTTGGAGCAATTGTTTTAATTGGTGGTCAAATAATAGTTGAACAAATATTTGTTTATCTAATCCCTGTATCAGTATTTGTCACCGTTTTTGGTGGTTTATACTTCTTATATTTATTACTTTACGCAAAAACAGTCTAATGGAAGCTAAAAAACTAAGTAAGATTTATGATCAAAAGAAAGTAGTTGATGAAGTAAGCTTTAAAATTCCTAAGAATTCAGTGATTTCTTTAATCGGTCCTAATGGAGCAGGTAAATCAACAGTTATGTCAATGATTTCAAGACTCATTAAACATGATGATGGTGATATTACCTTTCAAAATAAGAAATTAAAAGATTATAAGTCAAAGGATCTTGCGAAAAAGATTGCGATTTTATCGCAAACCAATAATATTAATTTAAAGCTAACAGTTAGAGAACTTGTAAGTTTTGGACGCTTTCCTTATTCAGGATCAAAGCTAAATAAGGAAGATGAAAAGATTATTGATAAGACCCTTGCTTATATGGAGCTTAGTGATTTAAGCGATCGCTTTATTGATGAATTATCTGGCGGTCAAAGACAAAGAGCTTTAATCGCAATGGTTATAGCTCAAGATAGTGAATATGTACTACTTGATGAACCTACTAATAATTTAGATATTTACCATGCAATTAATACGATGAAAATCGCTAGAAAACTATGTGATGAATTAAATAAAACAGTTATTTTAGTTCTTCATGAAATTAATTATGCAGCCTTCTATAGTGATTATATAATGGCATTTAAAGATGGTAAGATTGCTAAATTCGGCACTGTAGATGAAGTTATGACCAAGGAAAACTTAAAAGAAATCTACGATGTTGATTTTGAAATCATGAAGATAAAAGGGAAACCTTTATCAATATATTATTAGGAGGAATATGAAAAAATTATTAAGTCTAGCATTAGTCTTAATGCTAAGTCTTAGCGCTTGTTCTAACAAGGTGAATAAGCAAAGTGAAAGTAGTAACGAAGCAACTAAGACAAATGAAGTTACTACTAATAAGGATAAAGTTACTATTAAGACTTATAACGGTGAAAATGTTGAAGTTGATTTAGAAGTAGCATTTAATCCTTCAAAGATTGCAGTATTAGATTTACCTGCCTTAGATATTTTAGATAATTTAGGATTAGGAGACAGAGTAATCGGTGCTGCAAGCAATCGTGTTGATTATCTTGCTAAATACAATGAAAAGAGAAATTTAGGTACAATTAGAGAAGCTGATTTAGAGGCACTTGCTGAAATAGAGCCAGATGTAATTTTCATTGGTGGTAGAATGGCTAAGAGCTATGATGAACTTTCTAAAATTGCACCTGTAATTTATTTAAAAGTTGATCATGTAAATCTTGGTACAATCAAATCGGTTGAAAAAAATGCGATGACTATCGCTAGCTTATTTGGTTTAGAATCTAAAGTAAGCGAATTAATGGCTAATTTCCAAAGTAGATTAGATAAAATAGCTGCCTTTGCTAATCAAAAAACAGCAATTGTAGCACTTACTACAAGTGGTAGCTTTAATATTTTAGGACAAGATGGTAGAGCATCAATTATTTCTAGAGAAGCAAACTTTAAAAATATTGGTTTAGATGCTCCTAAAAAAGATAAAGAACAAACAGCAACACATGGTAATGAAGCTTCATTTGAATTTGTGGTGGAAAAGAATCCTGAGTTCATCTTCGTCTTAGATCGTGATGTAGCGATTAATGCTAAAGGTGGAGCCTTAGCTAAGGAAATTGTAGAGAATGAATTAGTTAAGGGACTAGATGTTTATAAGAATGGTAACATTGTATATCTATCTCATCCAACTATCTGGTATACTGCAGAAGGTGGTATAACTGCCTTAGATTACATGCTTAAAGATTTGGAACAAGCTATTAAATAGTTAAAGGAAAAGAAAAATACAGCATAGGCTGTATTTTTTTATATAATAATCATTGATTTTAAATTAGCATACTGCTTATTACTAATAATTCTAACATCACCGACATTTGCAAAACTATTTTGATAGATGATATCAAACTTACTATCATCAGCTAAAACAAAGGTTTCTTTGCTTTTCTTTATGACCAGTGCCTTTAATTTAGCCTCATTAATATCAGCAGTAGTTAAGCCATTTTTTAAGCTTAAGCCATTACATCCAATAAAGGACTTAGTAAAATTATAATTCATTAATTGATACATCGCTTCACTGCCGATTATTGCTTTGGTATGATTTTTTAGTCTGCCACCAATCAGTATTACATCATAGCCCTTAAGACTAAGATTATGAGCGTGGATATAGGAATTTGTAACAAACTTAGCCTTAGTATTCCCTAAATAATCAATGATATAAGCAGTGGTAGTTCCAGCATCTAGAAAGATTGAATCGTTATCATTAATAAGGCTAGCTGCTTTTTTAGCGATAGTTTCCTTTATCTTAGGATTTACTTCCTGCTTAAAATCATAGCTATCTTCACTGGTCTTATAATTAATATTAAGAGCACCACCAAATACCTTATGAATTTTACCCTTACTTGCTAGATCTTTTAAGTCCCTTCTAATCGTTGCACAGGATGTTTTGAGGATCTTTGCTAAATCTTCTGTTCGATAAGCTTTTTTATTTAATAGTTCAATTATTTTTTGTTGTCTTTCATTTTTAAGCATTGCTTATCTTCTTCTTACTTAGACCTAATAAAATAGCAGAAATTAAAGATCCAATGATGATGGCTAATAGATACATTAAAGCATTTTCCATTACTGGAATAACAAAGATACCACCATGAGGAGCCATTAATTTACAATTGAAATACATCGATAAGGCTCCAGCTATACCAGAACCGATAATTGAAGAACCGATGACTCTAATTGGATCACTGGCTGCAAAAGGAATAGCACCCTCGGTTATGAAAGATAAACCCATTACAAAATTACTTAAAGCAGCTGCTCTTTGCTCCTTAGCGAATTTATTTTTAAATAAGATACTTGCTAAAGCGATAGCAATCGGAGGAATCATACCACCGATCATAACACTGGCCATAATATCATAAAAACCTGAAGAGATAGAGGCTGTTCCAAAGACATAGGCAGCTTTATTAAAGGGACCACCCATATCAATAGCCATCATTGCAGCTAGGATAAAGCCTAAAATAATACGATTGGTATTAGAAAGTGACTTAAGGAAATTATTTAGACCTTCATTAATAAAGCCCATACTTGGTTCAATGATAAGGAACATGATTAGACCGATGATTAAAATACCAAATAGCGGATAAATTAATACTGGTGCTAATTTCTGAGTAGTCTCTGGTAATTTAGCACAAAGTTTTCTTAAGTATTTAATAATATAACCAGCAATAAAACCTGCTGCTAAGGCACCAAGAAAGCCAGAGCGATTATTAGCTGCAATAGCACCACCAACAAAGCCTAAGGCAAGGGCGGGACGATCACCGATACTCATAGCGATGTAACCAGCTAAAACTGGTAGCATGAAGCTAAATGCTAAGCCACCAATATTCTTTAAGGTTGCTGCATAGCTAGTTATGGAACCAAAATTAGCTCGAATACTAGCATCAACATTTTTAAGATCTACAAGTAAACCATCAATTAGAAAAGCAAGTGCAATTAAAATACCACCACCAACTACAAATGGCAGCATGTGACTTACACCATTCATTAATTGGGTATAAATCTTTTGAGCACCGCCTGTATCATTTGTTTGAGTATTTAATTCTTGGTGAATATTTTTAGTACTTAGTGCTATATCAATTAAACTTTCTGCCTTAGAAATACCATCACTGACACTTCTGATGATTATTTTTTTACCATTAAAGCGAGCAGTAGGAACCTTAGCATCAGCTGCGATAATAATAGCTTTAGCATTTTCTATTTCCTTAGCACTTAGTTCATTTTTAACCCCAGCACTACCACGAGTTTCAACCTTAATTTTATAACCCTTTTTACTAGCGGCCTTTTCTAATGCTTCCATTGCCATATATGTATGAGCTATACCAGTAGGGCAAGAAGTTACTGCTAAAAGATCATAGCTATTTTCGTTTGTGCTTTTTTCTTCTTTACTTGCTTCGGCAGAATTTAGTAAATCAAGGAATACTTCTTTACTAGGCGCATTTATTAATGATCTAACAAGATTTTTGTCCATTAGTAAAGTTGCTAGTTTAGCAAGTGCATCTAAATGATCATTTGCTGTTTTATTAGCAGCAATCATAAATACTAATTTAACTTTTTGATTGTCTAAAGAATCATAATCAACACCATCCTCAATAGTCATTGCAACTAAACTAGTTTTTATTACTGAGTCATCTTGTCCATGCGGAATAGCAATCATATTACCAACACCAGTTGTAGAAATGCTTTCTCGCTCTAACACCTTTGCTCTAAAAGCTTCTTTATCACTCAATAATTGATTATTAGCTAACAATTCGATTGCTTGATCGATACAATCGTTTTTATCTTTAACTACAACATTTAATTTAATCTGATCCAGACTTAATAAATCTTTAATGTGCATCTTTAATTACCACCTTATCTATTAATTCATTTATTTTTTCTTCATTTAAAAATTCTTCACTAAAAGCACTGGCACTGCCACAAGCAATAGAATATTTAAAAGCTTCTTTATAATCTTTATGTTTCAAATAGTGAATCATAAAACCTGCAAGCATTGAATCGCCTGCACCGACTGAGTTAATAACTTTGCCTTTAGGCGGTAGGGCCATATATAATTGATTATCCTCAGTAATTAATAAAGAACCATGACCTCCATATGATACTAAAACATTTCTAGCACCCATTTCTTTTAGTTTATATGTATAGTTAACTAATTCCTTAGAATTATTAATTTTGGTATTAAATATTTCTTCAACCTCATCTTTATTTGGCTTAATTATAAAAGGTTTTGAGCTTAAAGCTTGTTTTAAGCTTTCATTAGTACTATCTAAAGCAATAATAATTCCTTTTGAGCTAAGAAAATCAATTATTTCTTTATAAATAGTAGTATTAAGTCCATTGGGGATGCTTCCTGATAAAAATAATAAATCGCCTTCATTAAGTTTATTTAGGCTATTAAATAATTGTTTTTTCTCATCAACACTAACAATTGGTCCGCTACCATTAATCTCGGTACCATCATAATTTAAAATTTTAAGATTAATTCGATTAAAACCCTTTTTAATATTAATAAGTTCATAATCGATTTTTTTACTTATTAAATCTTTTTTAATCATTTCACCACTATTGCCAGCAATTAAACAGATAGCTTTATTTTTAATATTTAAATTATTTAACACCTGCGAAATATTTATGCCTTTACCACCTGCTCTAAGTGTTTCAGCATAAGATCGATTAGTTTTGTGTAAAATAAATTCGTCAATATTTACAAAATAATCAATAGCTGGATTTAGAGTTAAAGTATAAATCATAATTCCTCCTTTGTTAATAGTGTATAATCAAAAACAATCAAAGTCAATCAAATTCAATCAGTTGAAACAAAAAATATTTAGCCTAATAATAG
>JAEWGY010000115.1 GCA_023388035.1 Bacillota bacterium
GTAGTGGATCCTTTACTTCTTGCTTTAGTAAAGAGTTAATACTTTCTCTAATTTTATCACTTTTAATTTTATTCTTAGTTCGATATTTAACCTCATATTCACTAAAGGCATTAAGTGATAATTTAATTAATGTAAAACTTAAATTTGCTTGTTTATTAATCTGTAATTTTAGAAAAGCCTCTTTGCCAATATAGGTATTAGGAAACATCTTAGGAAAAAAGGATAAAGCAACATATTCATCATTGCCGATAAAAGGTTCAATTATCTTAAAACTAATGCGATAAGTGGCACGATTATAAAAAATCCTAGTAATTTTAGTAACTAAAGCTTTTATGATAACTTTAGCTCCTGGTTTAAAATCATCAGCTTTAGAAATATTATTAAACTCTATTTTTCTAGGAAAATATTCTAATAAATCATAATTATTATCTAGATCTAACTTTTTAAGAAGATTAATTATTTTTGACATAAGCGTTCTCCTTATAACGCTTCTTACGTGCTAATTTTATTTGTTGTTTAATGAATTCTCTTCTTTCTTTACGCTTAATCTTTGCGATTAATTCCTTTTTACGTTTTTTATAATTAGGCTTAACAACCTCTTTTTTACGCTTAAGTCTATTAGCAATAGCGATCTCTTTTAGATCATTAAACTTTCTTTTAACAATTCCTAAACTCTTAAGTTCTCTAACATGATTCATGCGATAGCTAAGAGCTTTAAATTTAACCCCTTCTTCACTTAGTTTTTTAACTGCAGGATAATCATTTTCATTAAATATTAAAATACACTCACCCTTAGCACCTGCTCTACTTACCCTACCAGCGCGATGATAAAAAAAGCTAAGATCTGAAGGTAAACCTAAACTAATGACATGACTTACACTGTCAATATCAATCCCTCTAGCAAGTAAATCACTACAAACAATATAGCTATACTCTTTACTTTCTAACAGTTTTAAATTACGTTTACGATTACGATTATCTAGATCACCATGTATTAGTAGTGCCTTATAATCATTATCCTTAAGAATGTTGAAGACTGTTTCACAGCTATTTTTATTTGGACAAAAGATTAAACAGATGTAAGGATTAATATTACTTAAGACATTAAGAATAACATCTTCATATTCCTTATGTTTAATATTGAAGGCTTTAAAATCAATCTTAGGATTAAGACTGGCATTATCTTCAATATTAATTAATTGGGGATTATTAAAATATTTTTTAATTAAAGTTTTTAATGCTGGATTTAAGGTAGCACTAAAACACATTATTTGAGCATTGATTCTTGCGAGAATTAAATCTAAATCACTTAAAAAACCATAGTCAAGTAGCATATCAGCCTCATCCATAATGAAGGTTTTAATTAAATCAAGTCTTAGTAAATCTTGAGTGAAAAGATCTTTAAGTCTACCAGGAGTCGCGATTAGAATGTGTGGGAGATTATTTTTAATATTCTCCTTATTACGATTAGCATCACTACCACCTAAGGCTAATTTGATATTTAGTTTAGGATTCACTTTCATCATTAATTTAGCCTTATCAAAGATTTGATAAGCTAATTCTTTAGTAGGGCTAACGATGATTGCCTGTAAAATATTATTACTTGTATCAATCATTTCTAATAAAGGAATTAAAAAAGCGTGCGTTTTACCTGTACCAGTAGCTGAAATAGCAACGATATCCTTATTTTTTAAAGCCATATCAATTACAGCATTTTGAATTCTAGTAAGTTTTTTAAAATTATTTAATTCGATAAATTTTCTACTGCTCTCTTTTAAACTCATGAACGAAAAATCCTCCTTTTAAGCATTAAAGCAAATTCCATTAAACTCTTATTAGCAACAAGTTTAATTAAACCTAAAATATTAGCACAAAAAATGAAAATTACTATGGCACTAAAGCCGTAGATTCCTAAGATGATAAAATCGATTAAACGATTATTGTAGGTGAATGTTAAACCAATTAGACTGTATATAGTAAAAATGGCATTCATACTAAAACTAGCTAAGGCTGTATATAGAATAATTTTTAAACTTTTTTTAATTTTTAATTTATACAAACGATTGATTATAAGCATTAAAACAATCACCACAAATAAAGCATCAAAAAATGATGAATAAATAATACCTAGATACGAAAAAAATACTAGGCTTATTCTAAAACTAATAAACTTAATCAGAATACCGATACTTAAAACACTAATAACGATATTTCTTCTTTTAAGTGTTATAAGCATTGAGGTTAGAACCGGATAAATGGTATCTAATAATACTAATAGAGCGGAATGAGCTAAAATCTGACTAGCTAGATTTAAATTATGATTACCATACATCACATAATAAATAGGTCTTGCGAGACGATAGAAAAGAAACGCTAGTGGTATGACGATGAAAAAAATAGAATTTACGATATCATTAATATATTTAGATAAACGAAAATGATCATTATTAGAAAGTGCTTCTGAAAGATATGGAACAAGACCTGCACTATAACCAAGAGCAATCACTAAGGGGATTGAGGTTAATTTAGATACATTAACTTGTAGAATACCTAAAACTAATTTAGCTCTTTCATAGTCGATCCCTAAGGCTGTAGCCTCACGGACAAAGAAGGTTGAATTAATTAAGGGTGCTAAGGTTGAAAGAAAGCTAGTAATAATAAATGGTAGTGCTAAAGCGAATAGTTCACTAATGATTTCTCTTTTTGTTTTATCACTAGCTTTAGCTAAGGTAAGCAGTTCCTTTATTTTTTTATTTTCTTTCTTAGTACTAAAATATAGATAAAATAAACTGCATATCGCCCCAATAGTAGCTGCAAAGACAGCGATATAAATAGCATAAATATTTTCAAAATTTAATACTCTCACAAGGATATAGGCAAGAAAGATAATCGCAAAAACTCTGATAAACTGTTCGATAACCTGACTTGAAGCATAAACTTTAAAATTTTTTAAACCTTGATAATACCCTCTAAGACTAGCTAAAAAAGGTACAAATACTAAAGAAATAACTAGGATAAAAAGACAGATCTGTAATTTTACAATATCACTATCACTAGCGCTAGTTCCCAGTGAGTAAGTAGCGATATCCTTAATAAAAAAAGAAAAGATAATCATCGTGATAAATGAAAGTAATAAAACGATACTAGATCCACACTTACGGACTAATCTAATCGTTTGATAATCATCACTGGCCTTATATTTCGCAACTAAGGATGCGATTGCAAAAGGTAAGCCTGCAGAGCAAACATTTAAAATTAAACCATAATAGGAATAAGCGATACTATAATAAGTCATATTCGCATCACCTGCGAAAGAATTTAGTGGAATAACATAGATTAAACCTAGTAATTTAGATAAAAATAATGCGAAAGATCCTGCTAAAATTCCTTTGAATAATGTTGTTTTAGCCATTAATTTATTTCCTTATAAATATAATCAATATGATTCTTTGTGTGTAACTCATTTTGATAACTTACAATAATACGAAATTTAGGATTTGCTTTTTTAGTAGAACCAGAAATAATAATACCTTTTAAATAATTTTTATCAATATCATATTGATAAGGAATCATATTTGTTCTTTGATTTTCAAAAATTCCATAATTAGCTGCGAATTCATTATCAATATCTAAGTCATCAACCATTACTAGGGCCTGGATATTATGCATAGCTATCTTAGGGTTATCAATAATCATATAAAAACGATAATCATTATCTTTAATTTTATTTATTTCAATATTCAAATCATAAAATTTACTATTCGAAGAAAAATAACGATTAGTAAGTAGATTATTTTTAAGATTATCATATCTTAAGGCGTTCAAATCATTTGTATCAGTATTCTTACATGAGGTAAGTAAACATAATAAAACACATAAAATTAGTATTTTTATTTTCATATAATAAATTATAACATAAAAATAAAAATTGAGCTTAGAGCTCAATTTAACGCATGTAGTATGGTTTTACATATGCTGGAATACCATTCTTATAAATAATAGTTGGTGATCCTTTAATAAGTGGTGCAAGATATTCTAAAGCCTCTTTGCTGACACCGCGATATCGATCTAAAATCCATTCACTAGGGAAATGTTTAACATGATTTGCAACTTCTTTAGCATCAATTGCGAAATATTCAACATCATAATCTTTAGTGCTGGTTCTTCTTAAACCTACCATTTTACCACTAAAGTTTTTATCAGTACTTCTCATATGAGCAGACATCCCTAATTGGAATGACTCTTCAACATCTACTTTAGATTGTTCTGAAGCGTAGCATCTTTGAGCTGTAGATAAATCTTGAACCTTAACTCTACTTGCTGCATTAGCTTCTAAGATTAAATTCTTAATTGCATTACCAGCCCCACCTAATACTGCATGACCGAAACCATCATTCTTAGCTTCACCAGCAGCAACATAAGTGCCATCAGGATATTTAATTCCTTCTGAAACTACAACATAGCATTTATTCTTTTCAGCGATGCATCTTCTAACTTCTTCAAGGAATACTTCCTTATCAAAGACTACTTCAGGTAAAACTACTAAATCAACTAAGCCACTTAAACAAGCACTAGCTGCAAGCCAACCAGCATCTCTTCCCATAGTCTCTAATACAAATACTTCTTGTCTAGTATAAACATTAACATCAAGCCAAGTAAATTGTTGGCATTGAATGATGAATTTAGCCGCAGAAGCAAAGCCAGGACAATGATCAGTATGCATTAAATCATTATCTACAGTCTTTGGGCAACCTACAAAACGACGGTTAGTAATCCCTTTTTCTTTAGCATATTCACTAAGTGCAGCAACGGTATCCATTGAATCATTACCACCAGTATAGAAAAGTGTTTCAATATCATATTTTTCCATGATTTCAAATAACCTTTCAAAATCAGCGATATTATCTCTTTTCAATTTGTAACGACAAGATCCAAGAGCACTTGATGGTGTTTGTCTTAAAATACGATTTTCCTCATCAGACATATGAGTAAGATCAACAAATCTTTCTTGTAGAATCCCTTCAATACCATTTAAACCACCATAAACACGATCATAATATGGATTCATTTGATTAGCTTTCACAACACCAGCAACTGTAGCATTAATAACTGAGGTTGGTCCGCCACTTTGAGCAACTAAACAATTTGCCATAATTTCCTCCTTTTATTCAACATTCATATTATAGCTTATTTAAGCTTAAATGTTAAAAAATTCATTTAAAAATTATTTTATTTTCTTGCTTTTTAAAAAAACTTACTTTAAAATAATGATATGGAATTAAAGCATTTTATTGCTATTGCTATTATGATTCTAGCAATTTCTTACGCTTTCTATAAAGTGCGAATCTATGCTAGAAAAAATCACCAGCTTGAGCTCGAATATAAAAATGCTGCGAGAATTTACTTACAAAAAAGTAAAGCAGGAACGATTAGTGCTGGTATAATAGTCAATAAAGTGAATGATAATATTAATTTCTACAGCTTTAATGGTGGTATCTATCTTAAAGAAGGACATCATAAACTCAATATCAGTTATTATGAAGGAGGATTTGGTACACTTAAAAGATCGGATCTTAAAAACCTTCATAAAATTGATGTTTTTATTGAAGTTAAAGCTAATACCGATTATAAATATTATTTTAATCGACAAACAAAGGAATTTAAACTTGAAGAATTAGATTAGGAGTTACGATGGAAGATAAAAGTTTTAGAAATGAAAAAGAGAATATCGAACTTGATAAGGAGTTTAATCCAATAAAAAAGGTGAAGAAGAAAAAGAAAGATAATCGCAATCTTAAATATACTATTATCGCAGCTTTATTCGCGATTATTGGGGTCTTATTATTAGCACTACCTTATATCAATGATATGATTATTAATCACTACGCTAGTAAAATTGATGTTACTACTATTGATGTAAATAAGCTTAAGGAAAATCTTAGAAATACTGAAGCATCATTTGATTTTTCTAATGTTACTAATATTTCCGCAACTGAGGCTTGGACAGAAATTAATTCTTATAATGAAGATTTAATTATTGGTCGCTTAGTAGTTCCATCATTAAATATGAATCTAGCTTTATTTAGAGGACTTGATGGTCCTAGTTTACTAGCTGGTGTTGGTACTATGAAGGCTGATCAAGAATTTGGTAAAGGTAATTTTTCAATCGCTGGACACCGCGCTAAATCAAAGGATGTTTTATTCCACTCACTAATGTATGCTGAAATGGATAAAACTATAAGACTTAGTGATAATGATAAAATTTATATCTATCGCATTAAAGATATAAGACAAACTGATCCTGATGCTTTATATATGATTGAAGATAGTAGAATGAAGGATTTCGGTAATAAACCAATCATCTCACTTATGACTTGTTATTACGGTCAAAGTGATTCTAGATACTTTGTTACAGGTGTCTTAGAAAAAGTTATTGATTATAGTGAAGAAGCTTTATTAGATAATAAAGAATAATAAAATGGCTAATCTATTGATTAGCCATTTCTTTTAATACTTTTTGACATCTAGGACAAAGTCCATTTTCATCATGTTCCATTGAAATATTCCAGCATCTAGGACATTTAACACCTTCTGCTTTTTCTACCTTAACTTTAATACTTTCAATTAAATCACTATCACTTAATTCACTAAAGCGAGCTAAGGATACGATAAAGAAACGATTAATTTCATCTTTTATATGCAGATCAAAAAGTTTACGGTCTTCACTAGTTAAATCTAAACTAATTGCAGCCTCTAATGGTTTACCAATTAATTTATCATTTCTAGCATTTTCTAAAGCCTTAAAGACTTCACTGCGGACTTCAAAAATTCTTTCAAAATCTTTTTCTAATTGCTCATTTTCATAATTAAGTTCTAAAAATTCCTTAAGATGAATATTTTCATTTGAGCCAGTAAAATGCTTATAAACTTCATAACTTGTGAAAACTAAACTTGGTGCCCATAAACGAACTAGGCAATCACCCATTTCATATAATACGCTTTGCACCTGTCTTCTACGTTTACTATTCTTAGCTTCAATATAAAGAATATCTTTAGAATAGTCCATATAGAAGGCTGAAACTAAATTAGTCATAAAATTAGTCATGGCGAAACTTGCGTTTAGTAAATCATAATTTTCATAGTGATTTCTAACTTCCTTATTTAATTTCGCCAGTTTAATTAGCATATAACGATCAATATCTTCTAAATCATCATAATTAATTTTATCTTGTTTAGGATTAAAATCATTAGGATTTGTATTTCCTAAAATAAATCTAAAGGTATTACGTATTTTACGATATTGTTCTGATACTTGTTTAAGATTACTATCACCTATTCTAATATCTGATTTAAAATCAACTGTAGCTGCCCATAATCTTAAAATATCAGCACCGTAAGTATTAATGATATCAATCGGATTAACAACATTTCCTAAAGATTTAGACATCTTTTCACCCTTAGAATCAACAACATAGCCATGTGATAAAATCTCTTTATAAGGTGCGTGTCCATTGGCTGCAACTGAAACGATTAGTGAAGAATTAAACCAACCGCGATATTGATCACTGCCCTCTAAATAAAGATCACAAGGATGATTAAGATTTCTTGCGATTAATTCATTATGACTAGAACCAGAGTCAAACCATACATCCATGATATCAGTTTCTTTAGTGAATTTATTATTAGGAGATTTAGGATTAGTATAATTTGCTGGAAGTAAATCAATAGCTTCTTTTTCAAACCAAATATTTGAACCATGTTCTTCAAATAAATCAGCTATGTGATTAAAGACTGCCTCATCCATAATTGGTGATTTATCTTCATTATAAATAATTGGAATAGGAACTCCCCACAATCTTTGACGTGAAATACACCAATCTGTTCGATCTTTAATCATGTTACTAATTCTGATTTCACCCCATTCATTGTGCCATTTAACCTTATGTACTTCCTTTAATAATTCTTCCTTAATCTTAGAAATAGATGCAAACCACTGAACAGTTGCTCTAAAGATAACAGGTTTTTTTAATCTTTCATCATGTGGATATGAGTGATTTATCCATTCCATCTTAAGTAGACAGCCTAACTCATCTAATTTAAGACAGATATCCTTATTTGCATCTAAAACAAATTTACCTGCAAATTCTTCCCCTGCTTCTTTAGTAAGTAAACCTTTTTCATCTACTGGACAAAAGGCTTTAAGACCATATTTTAAACCAACATTAAAGTCATCTGCACCGTGGCCTGGAGCAGTATGAACACAGCCAGTACCACTTTCATCAGTAACATGATTACCTAAGATAATGATTGATTCACGTTTAGGATCTAAAACATGACGAA
>JAEWGY010000034.1 GCA_023388035.1 Bacillota bacterium
CTTAAAACACTTGAACTTTTAAGAGCTGCAAGAGATAAAACTCAAATTATAGTCTTTAGTGATAATGTTAAAAATAAGGATATGCTTACAAAAAATATCTTAGATGATTTTAGAAAAGACTATTCTAATATAGACCTGAAACTGAAGATAGCGGGTAAAAAATACCATGATAGATATATTGCCATAGACTATGGAACGGAAAATGAAGTCTTTTATCTTTGCGGAGCTTCATCAAAGGATGCAGGAAATAAGATATCAAGCATTACCAAGATAGAAGAATCTTCTAAAGATATGTACCATGATATGTTTAGTAAGATGTTAAATAATAAAGTCTTAAAAATTTAATATATAATTATGGAAAAATTATAGCAATACGCAAGGTGAATTGAGCCCCCGTCCGTATTCCAGATTTTGGGGTTCAGTTCATCGTAAGAGATCTTCACAATTTGATGAATATAAAGACATTATCTATTAGCTTTTAAATAACAATTATAAAGTGTTTGCTTATAAACCTGTTCTCTGACGATATCTTAAAGATAATTATGGATTTAAAGGATCTTAATTTATCCTTAAAAAATATATCTTCCATTGATCAATTTTATAATTATTTTAAAGAAAACAGTCAAGGAGCCATCACCATCACACTTTAAGACAAAGTCTGGTAAACGCGCACAAATAGACTAGAAGGAGAATATATCGTTCATACTGAAATAAAGTATAATTTACTTTATATGAAAAAGTTAGATATAAAAAGGAGCGTCTCTTCAAACGTTCCTTAGTCTATAAAGTATTAAAATTTAATTTGTTTTAATACTGGTATGTTTTTATCGTATAACATAAATAGTTTTAATTAATTAGTAGTTATTTTATTTTATTTTATTTTTTTTAAATATATCCATAATCCTAAAAGTGGCGCTAAATTACAACAAATTAATGCAATTTTAATATAAATATTTGCTTTATCAAAATACAAATAACTTACCAATGCACTGATTGATTCTAATATTACAAAAAATAAAATTATAAATATTTCTTTCCTTGTTATTACCATAACGCACCACGATATCCATTATTTAGTCTTGTATCTGCTCTGTCCCATATTTTAGCAGAAAAACTACCAATACTCCATGATAAAAATCCTGAAAGTGCACCTAATACAAGCCCATATATTATATTAGCTACTTATGCTGATAACCATTTTTTGTAGACTAATTGTCAAATCAAATGCAACACCTATGGTAAGAAACCAAAAAGTTCTTCTTTAGGTGTTTTATATTGTATACATTTTCTAGGTCTATTATTCATTAAACTTAAGTTATAATTTAAATCATTAATATTTACTTCCGATAAATCCATACCTTTAGGATAAAACTCCCTTAAAAGTCCATTACTATTTTCATTTGTACCTTTTTGCCATGCACAGTAGGGGTCACAAAAATAAGTTTTACATGCTAACTCTTTTTATATTTTCTCAAATTCTGAAAATTCTTTACCTCTATCAAAAGTTATTGTTTTCACTAATTCTTTTGGAAGGTCTTTTAGTGCATTGATTATTGCAGGTGTTACATTTTCTGATTTTCTATTTTCAACTAGAATTGCTATATAGTATCTAGATTTTCTTTCTGCTAAAGTTACGAAACAGTATCCACTTTTTCTTTTACGATTAAACCTGCCTGATTCTACTGTATCTACTTTCCAGTGACCTAGCTCTTGCCTTTTAAATCTTCCTTTTCTTCTCAAATTTTCCATACTGGTTTTTGGCAGTTTTTTGCGTGTATAAGCCTATATATAGTTGATGTAGATGGTATATGATTAATAGAATTTGTATTTCTATTTGATATTTGTTAAGGTGACCAATGGTCATTAATTTTTATAGTTAAATACTCAATAACATCTTTAGAAAACTTGGTTTTCCTATGACAATCTTTCCTTCTATCACGATATTTATCATTTTGCCTTCATTGGGAAGTATTTAGTGTAACTTCCTCTACTGGATTTTATTTTAGAAGAATTTCTTTTAATTTCTAAAGATATTGTACTAGGTGACCTTTTAAGTGCTTGTGCAATTTTCCTTATACTCATTCCTAAATTTAAAAATTGATAGATACAAGACCTCTTATCTATGGTAAGATGATTATAGCTCATAGTTAATCGCTCCTTTTAATATGTTTTGTTTGGTCACTTACATATTAACACAGCTGATTAGCTATGAGTTATTTTATGTTGCACTTGTTATGATAAAAAATTATCTATATTTAAAGAAATACAATAATATAATAAGTTTATTTAATATTTAATAATAGATAATCTTCCAGATATAAAATATTTTTTATATGCATCTTATCATACATTCTCTAAATATAAAAATTACCAATCGATAATATATGCTTGCAGAAAATCATTTTAAAGTATATATTATAAATAAAGTAGAATATATTACTGTTGACAGAAGTATTAATATATCTGGAAAGTAGCTTCAAGTATTGTAGATTAGGTAAAGTCAAAAGTCAGAAATGGTATTTGCAAGCGAATTATAAATGGTAGGTTAGGAGTGATTTTGATAAACGATCCAATTTTTATGGAGTTAGAGTGATATGAAATATAGAGGTAAAAGTATTATTTTTGCAGTGATAGTAGTATTCTACATGCTTATAACTATTACACATTGCTTTTTTTCAAGAACTAATTTTAATAAGATTTTATCTACTAAGATAATCTTTGCACACTTTTATGCGTTTCCAATATTATTCGGATGCGTAATAGGTCTTATTTTAATAGTTGCATTAGCATTTACAATTTACAAGTATGGCTATAAAAAATTACATTTTTATCTGCTTAGCTTAGCTTTGATTACCTCTGTGATGTTAATTGTATTTGGCGTAAATCCAACTAAAAATTTAGCTACCTATGAAGGTGAAACTATAAAAATAGTTGAATGGAATACTGAAAATAAACTTGAAGGTAAAAGTATTTATAAAATATTTGGTGAATTTGATGCTGATATTGTGGTATTCCCAGAGTTAGAAGGATATTATAAAGGAGATCCAGCTAATACTAGATTAAAAGACTTATTTAAATCAATTAATATTGATTATGATAAATATGAAGTATTTACTTCCAAACCTAAATATGGAAATATTGCAGCAGTAACGGTTGTTATTAAAAAAAGTTTTTCGAAATATATTGATACTAATCAAAGATTAGAGACGCACTTTGGAACTATATATTTAAAATCAATAGATATAGATACGCCTGATATTATAGGATTACACACAGCTCCTCCACTACCGGGCTTAATGAGTGATTGGAATAGGGACTTAAATGTAATTTCATCAAATATTGTAAAGAATAATCCTAAAGCAATAATTATAGGTGATTTCAACGCAACATTAAGACATGGAGCAATGAATGATATAACGACTCATGAAGACATACTTGATTATTTACCAAGATTTAAAAGAGGGACATGGCCTTCTAATTTCCCTATGTGGATATCGACATCAATTGATCATATCCTAATACCAAAAGATACTTATCGCGTAAAATGGGTTGATATATTAAAGTTAGGAGAATCAGATCATAGAGCGATTTTTGTTGAAATATCAAAATAAAAATTCAAATACTACTCTAAAAGGTTATTTATCTAAAAAAATATTTAACCTTTTATTTTACAAAATATTTTAAAATTAAAAGCAACCTTAAAATGGAAAATACCATTCAAAGCGTTGCTTTTTTATTTATAGTTTATTCTTTTTATTAAAATACCAACATCTGTAAATATTACTTTTTAATTAGCTACTTGCCATTTTTTCTTCTTATGTCTCGTACAATACCGTAAATAAAGCATGTAATTATCAATAATATCAAAATTGTTCGAGCTATTACATTATCGTATATATCAGAAATGATCAGAATCCTATTTCCATGAAGTAAATGTGTGTTAGTTACAAAATATATAATAAACACTATCACCAGACAAGGTAATGTTAAAAATATTAAAGATCTGTATTTCTTAATAAACTCTAGCATCAATTTATCCTCCATTTGCATCGATAATTAAGTTGAATATTTTAGCATCATTTTTGGTTTACTTTACTCCAAGCTGAGAATCCACCCACACCGTGATACCAACCTTTTTAGTGCATGAATCAGCAATCATAATTAAGTAATTTTATGTGATCTTTGTATGTTCTATTTCATTCATAAATATCTGTTATGGTAAATACAAGACTAACACACATGGTTATTCCTAATAATGATGCAGTTATTTTTGCTTGCTCTATTTATAAC
>JAEWGY010000046.1 GCA_023388035.1 Bacillota bacterium
TCATGTTCGTACAATAACCTTCGCTCTTGCTGACGGTGCTATTTTCGCTAATGAAGGAAGAGGTTATGTACTTCGTAGAGTTATTAGAAGAGCTATTCGCTATAATATTAAATTAGGTATTAATGAAGCCTTTATTTATAAATTAGTACCTTGTGTTGCGAGAGTTATGGAGGCTTATTATCCATATCTAAATGAAAAGATTGATTTTATCAAAACCCTTGTTGAAAAAGAGGAAAATAGTTTTTATCACACCTTAAAAAATGGTGAGAAATTATTAGCAGAAGAACTAAATAAAGCTAAGGATAGTGGTATTATTAGTGGTGAAGTTATTTTTAAATTATATGATACCTACGGTTATCCTAAAGAACTCAGTTTTGAGATAGCTAGTGATCATAATTTAAAGATAGATTATGAAGGATTTGAAAAGGCGATGCAAAGACAAAAAGAATTAGCAAGAAGCTTTAGAGATAATAAAGATTCAATGCATAATCAAAGTGCTGCGCTACTTAATTACCAGAAGTCATTTACTTTTTTAGGATATGAGAATACCATCTGTAAGGCAAAATTAGAAGCAATTTTTCATAATGATGAATTCATTAATGAAGCAGATTCTGATGTTGTTTTAATCTTTGATCAATCAGTTTTTTACGCTGAAAGTGGTGGTCAAATAGCTGATAAGGGTATTATTAAAAATGATGATGTTTTATTAGAGGTCATTGATGTTAAGAAAGCACCTAATGGTCAATTTTTACATTTTATAAAACATCTTAAGGGTAAAATTAAAGTCGGTGAAGATTTTATATTAGAAGTGGATGCTAAAAGAAGAGATTTAATTAAAGCTAATCATAGCTCACTGCATTTATTACATTCGGCCTTAAGAGCAATCCTTGGAACGCATATTGCTCAAGCTGGATCTTATGTCTCTGATACTTATGCTCGTTTTGATTTTAGCCATTATGCTAAAATCACTAAACAAGAACTTAGTCAAATTGAATTATTTGTTAATGAGGCCATAAATAAAGCAATTCCTATTTATACTAAAGTTTTAGCTTTAGAAGAAGCTAAGAAAGAAAATGCGATAGCTCTATTTGATGAAAAATATGAGGATATTGTTAGAGTTGTTTGCATGGATGAGGTATCAAAGGAATTTTGTGGTGGTATTCACGCTGATAATACTGCCTTTCTTGGTAGCTTTAAAATAATTAGTGAAGAATCGATTGGTTCTGGTATTAGAAGAATTGAATGTAAAACGAAATTAGCTGCATATCATGAATTTAATAGTAAAGATAGTATGCTAGATGAAATCTGTGATAATTTAAAATTAACTAGTCATAGCGCTATAGTTACTAAAATTGATTCATTACTTAATAATATTAAAGAGTTAGAAAAAGAAAATAATGAATTAAAAGAGCGTATGATTAATCTTAGTACCAATACTTTACTTAATAAGGTTGTTAATAAAGGTGCTTATAATTTACTAATTACGAAATTTAATACTAATGATTTAAGAACATTTATTAAAAATTTAGAAACTAAGATCGATAATGCTATTATTATTATTTTCAGTGAAAATGATAATCGTTTAACCTATGCTATTAGTGTTAATAAAAAATTATTAAATAATTTCAGTGCTAAAGAAATTATTAAACAGCTATCTACTTTATTAAATGGTAATGGTGGCGGAAAAGCTGATTTCGCTCAAGGAGGAGCTAATCCAGTAAGAAATTTAGATGAAATTATTGCTAAGTTTTCTAATCTCTTTAATTAAATGATATAATTAAATAGGAGGGGTTTTATGGAAAAAAATCTAAATACGATGGCTTTTTCTAAAGATGATCTTAAAAAGGAAACAGTCAAAGAAGTTCTTAAAAGCACTAAATCAGCCTTAGAAGAAAGGGGTTATAGTGCTGTAAATCAATTAACAGGATATTTAATTTCTGGTGACCCTGCCTATATTTCTAGTCATAAGAACGCTAGAACTATCATTCAACAAGTTGAAAGATACGAAATAATTGAAGAATTGGTAAAGGCATATTTAAAGGAAAATCAATGAAGATATTAGGACTCGATTTAGGAGAAAAGACACTGGGGATAGCAATCTCTAATAGTGATAGAACAATTGCCCTAATGAAGGAAACTTTTCGCTTTAATAAAGATGATTATAATGCTGCCTTAAATAAAGTTATTGAGTTTACAAAGAAAGAAAAGATCTCTGAAATAGCTTTAGGCTATCCATTACTACTTAGTGGTGAAATCGGTGAGCGTGCTGCTATTACCTTAGAGTTTCAAAAAATGTTATCAGAAAAACTTAAGGACATTAAAGTTGTTTTAGTTGATGAGCGAATGACATCGGTTATGAGTGAAAAATTAATGATCTCAATGGGTTATAGTAGGGCTAAGCGTAAAGCTAGAAGTGATTCGATGGCAGCTGTAAATATTTTGTCAAGCTATCTTGATAAGTTAAGGAATTTAAAATGAATAATAAAATTTATATTAATCATGAAGGTCATGAATTAGAGTTTGAAATAGCCTTCACTTTTGAATTAAATACTAGAGAGTTTTGTGTTATTACAGATAATTATGAAGATTTTCTAGTTTATGAATATAATGATAAAGAATTAATTGCAATAAATGATGAAGTTATCTTAAATCATGCAATTAAATTATTGAATGATAAATATGGAGATGAAGACGATGAAGAAGAAGAGTAGATCATTTATTTATTTTTTAATCTCTTTATTAAGTATCATTATTGTTTTAATTATTGCTGTTAGTATTTATATAAGTAATGCTTTAGAGCTTAAGGATTATAATGAAGATACCATAGTTACTATTTCTGGTAGTAATGATGAGGTTTTAAATACACTTTTAGAAGAAAATATTATAAAAGATAAAAATGTTATAAAATTGTATATCAATTTGATTAAAAAAGATACTAATTTTAAAAAAGGTAGTTATAAACTTTCAAAAGGATTAAATCTTAATCGATTACTTGAATACTTATCTGATGAGGATAATATCATTAATTTAGACAATACTACTACAATAACTTTTATTGAGGGTGATTGGTTAAAACATTTTGCAAGGAAAATATCTGAAAATACCAATTTAGAATATGATGAACTAATTAATTATTGGTCAGATAAAGAGGTCTTTAATGAATTAGCAAAGGAATATCCTTTCTTAACTAGTGAAGCGTTAAATGATAATGTTAAAATGGTTTTAGAAGGCTATTTAGCCCCAGATACCTACGAATTTTTTAAGGAAACTACTAAAGAGGCAGTAACTAGAAAAATTCTTGATCAATCACTAAATATATATAATGAAATCAAAAATGATATAGCAAGTAGTAATTTAAGCACCCATCAAATATATACATTGGCTTCAATTATTCAATATGAAAGTGGCGATCATAATGATATGCCTATGATTTCATCAGTCTTCCATAATCGATTGAATATCGGTATGAAACTTGAGTCTTCAGTTACTAGATGCTATGTCATTAACAAGGAAAGAGAAGACAATTGGCGTGATTGTGAATATGATTTATCATATAATGATCCATATGATACATATCAAAATGAAGGTTTACCACCTGGTCCTATTCTAAATCCTGGTATTGATGCTTTAAAAGCGGCTTTAAATCCAAGTCAAAGCGATTATTTATTTTTTGTTGGTGATTTAGAAAAGCATACCTATTTTGCTAGGACCTTAGCTGAACATGAACATAATTATTGTAAATATGTTAGTAAAGAATGTGAATAGAGGAGAAATATGGAAGAAAAGGAATTATTAATTACTGAATCTGGTTTAGAAGAATTAAAAAAGGAATATGATGATTTAGTACATATTAAAAGAGCTGAAGTTATTGAAGAACTAAAAGCTGCCAGATCTTTAGGTGATCTTAGTGAAAACGCTGAATATGATGCAGCTAGAGATAAACAAGCTAAGATTGAAGCTAGAATTAATGAATTAAGCTATCGCATTAAAAATGCTAAAATCATTACTGAATCAAAATCAACTAAATTTGTAAAACCAGGATCAAGTGTTACTATTTTAGAACTTGATACTAACGAAGAAAAGGTGTATAAAATTGTTGGTTCCGATGAAGCGAATCCATTTAATGGTAAAATATCAACTACCTGTAAACTAGCTGAAGCAATTATTGATCATAAGGTTGGTGAAGTTTGCACTGTTGATGCTGATCCAAATTATAGTGTGAAAATTATTGCGATTAATCAGGATTCAAAGAAAAAGAAACAATAATAAAGTAGAATGAATTCTACTTTTTTTATTAAATTATTTTTTATTGTCATTTTAATCATTTTATTAATCACTAAATCAAAGTTCAAATATATTTTAAGAGAGGACCTTTATAAGAAAAGCATTATTGTTGAAATTAAAGGGGTTAATAGTGGTATTTATGAGATTAGTAAAGGAACTACAATTGCTGAATTAATTAAAGATCTTAAAGATCAAAATTTTAATAAGGAATTACTTAATTTATCATATGAACTAAGCAATAATGATGTTATTCATTTAGAGTCTAATAAAATAAGTTCCATTAATAATATAAGTCTAGAAGAATTAGAAGCAATACCGGTTATTAATAAGAAGATCGCTCAATTAATTATTGATTATCGCATAGAAAAAGGAATGATTAAAGATCTTGATGAATTATTAAAAATAAAAGGGATAGGTGTTAAGACATTAGAAAAATTAAAGAAATATATAAGTCTTTAAATGATAAAATAATCATAATCATCTTTTTTACGCTAATTAATTTTTATTTAAATTTTAATCTTTATATTTTAATCTTAAGTATAATTTTTCTGATTATTAGAATTAAATTTTCAATAATTTATTTTTTAATATTACTTTTTTATCTATATGCTAATCTAAATGTTCCTAAACCAACAGATCGAAATTGTATTATTAAAGAAATTAAGAAGAATTATGCAGTTGCTGATTGTGGCTTATATAATGTTCAAGTTTTCAGTGATAAGGAGCTAGTTTTTTTAGCTAAATTTAGGCTTGCTCAAAATAAAATCTTCTTACCTAAAAAAGACTTATCATTTTATTCATTTAATTCTGATAAATTTTATCGAGAAAAGAATATCGTATACAGCGTTAAATTAAATGATAAATTAGCTAAAAATATTCATCCCTATAATTATTTTAAAGATATCTTAAACAATCGTCATTTTGCTTATCTTAGTAGAATTAAGGATACTGAAAATGGTTTTGATACCTACGGTCTTGAATATTTAGGTTTAGAGATTTTAGTAAGAAAATTTTTTAATAAATATGAGGATGAAATTACTAATATAAGTTTATTAGTATTATTTTTATTTTTTCCTAATTTCTCTTTATTTCGCTTTTTATTAATCAGTATTTGTTTAAAGCTTAATAAGGTTAAATTTAAAGCTTATGCTTATTCAATTTTAATTATCACCTTAATATTTCCTTATCGCTTATATTCACTATCATTCTATTTAGCTTATATCATTAGAATAATCTTTAATGCAACTAAAAAATATCATTCCAGAATCTTTTTTCTTTCTTTAACTAGTCTTTATTTTTTTAAAGAGCTATCTATCTATCAAATTTTTTTCTTTAGACAATTTTCCGTCTTAAAATTTCTAATAATCTTTTTTGATCTTATTAATTTTAATTCAATCAGTGATTCACTTATAAAGATTAATGACTTTATTTTAAAATATGATATTAAATTTTATTTAAGTTTAAATATTTTTACGCTTATCGCAGTATATTTTATCTATAAAATTTTAACTTTAATTAAAATAAAGAATACATTTATAAGCTTATTAATCGTTTTAAAATTAAATTTAAGCCACCCCTTAGCTAGTGTTAATTTCATTAATGTTGGTCATGGTGATGCTGCTTTAATCACAACAGCTTTTAATCAAACTACTATTTTATTTGATACTGGGTCATCATATTATTTTAAACGGATCGATAATTTTCTTAAGGCAAGATCCATCAGTAAAATTGATTATTTGATTATTAGCCACTATGATGAAGATCATTATGGTAATTTAAATAATCTTAAAAATATTTATAAAATTAATAATATTATTGATAAACACAATGATATTAAAGAATTATCTATATTATCATTAAATAAAGAAAGAACAAATAAGAATGATTCCTCGCTTGTTAATTATTTTAATTTTAATGATTTTAATTTCTTATTTACTGGTGATATCTCAAAAGGAATTGAGGAAGAAATAATTAATGAATATGATAATCTTAAAGTTGATTTTCTAAAAGTAGCCCATCACGGCTCTAGAACTTCAAGCTCTAAAAAATTCCTTGCTAAAATTGAGCCTAGCTATGCTATTATTTCAGTTGGCAATCGCTTTAATCTTCCAAATGATGAAGTAATTAAAAGATATAATGATCTAGGTATTAATTTACATATAACTAAAAATAGCGGTGATTTAAGTATTTATTTTTTCTTTAATTATGCTATTTTAATTAATTCATCCTATGAATTTGTTATAATTAGATTATGAAATTCTTATTATTAGGTGAAGATCAATTTCTTTTAGAAAATGCTATTTTTAATATTATTAAGGATTATCCAAATCATGAAGTTAAAAAGATTAAATTAGAAAATAAAATGGCTATGCCAGAATTATTCCATAGTCTTGATGCATATAATCTATTTAATGATAAATCAATCATAATAATTGATGAACCTTTTTTTCTAAATGAAAAATATGAAGATGCTACTTTATTAGAAAGTCTTAAAGAATCTAATCATGTAATTATAATTAAGGCTAGCCTTTATAAAAAAAATCTTAAATTCTTTAAAGAGCTTAATAAATTCTTTAAATTATCAGAATTTCCTAAATTAAATGACTTTAGCTTTAAAAATGAAGCAAAGAAATTAATTAAACTAAATAATATTAAAATTGACAGCAATAGTTTAGATTATCTGCTTAATAATATTGATAATGATTTATATATCCTTAGTAAAGAAATAAAGAAAATGGTATTATATAATGCCCCAATAGATAAAAAATATATTGATAATAATATCAATTTTGTACTTAAGAATAACATATTTCATCTAATTAATGCTATTTTTACTGGTGATATTGATAATGTTATTAATATCTATCGTAAATTAATTAAAAATACTAATTTTATGTTAATAATTTATACGCTAGCTAGTGAATTAAGACAGGTTTTATTAATTCAAAAAATGAGATTAAAATATTCACTAAGTGAAATTAAAGAAATCTTAAAATTAAATGATTATCGCTTTAATAAGCTACTTAATCTAGCTCAAAATAAAATCATTAATGTCGCACATTTTCTAGCGAGTATTCATGATTTTGAGTATAATTTTAAGAATGGGAATATTATAAATGAAAATGATTACTTAGAACTATTAATTTTAGAGGAGTTTGCATATGAATTCAATTAAAGATATATATCGTATTGGTCATGGACCTAGTTCATCACATACGATAGCACCAAGTAGAGCGGTGAGTTTTTTTAAGGAAACTTATCCTGATATCGATAAAACAATCGTTAATTTACATGGTTCTTTAGCTCTAACGGGTAAGGGTCATTTCACTGATAAAATTATCATCGATTCCTTTAAACCAATTCCTTGTGAAGTATTTTTTAATTATGATAAACTTGGCTCGATTATGACCATTGAAGCTTATAAAGGTGAACAATTAATTGATAAATGGACTTGTAATTCACTGGGTGGAGGTTCATTATATATTGATAAATTTGATACTAAAGATGATCATGAATTTTATGAACATAATTCTTTTGATGCTATTAAGGCTTATTTAAAAGAAAGAAATATTAATTTACTTGATTATATCTATGAAAGAGATCCTGAATTAAAGGAATATCTTAATAAAATCATCGATCAGATGATTATGACAATCAATGAAGGTTTAACAAAAGAAGGTGTTCTAACAACCAAGATTAGAAATGTTGAAGCAGTAGCTAAAAATCTTAATAAACAGGCTAAGGAAGAAAATGATGATGATTTATTATTGATTTCTTATGCATATTCAGCTATGGAAGAAAA
>JAEWGY010000069.1 GCA_023388035.1 Bacillota bacterium
GGACCTGGTTTTATCAATTTCCGTATTAATAATAAAGAATTATCACAGGTTATTAATATCATAAGTGAAAAGAAAGCTGATTATGGTCGCAATGATAGCGGCAAGGGTCAAAGAGTATTAATGGAATATGTATCTGCTAATCCAACTGGTATATTACATTTAGGTCATGCTAGAGGTGCGGTATGGGGTGATTGCATTGCGAGAATGTATCAATTTAGTGGTTATGATATTCTTAGGGAATATTATGTAAATGATGCTGGTAATCAAATTGATATGCTTGCTTTATCACTTTATTATCGTTATTTAGAATTATTCAATATCCATAATGAAATTCCTGCTGATGGTTATGCCGGAAGGGATATTATTGATATCGCTAAGCAGATTTATGCTAAGGATCATGATAAATTTCTGAAGATGGATAAAGAAAAAGCATTACAGGAATTTAAAAAAATGGGTATTAAATATGAATTGGAGAGAATTCGTAGTGACCTTAAATTATTTAGATGTGAATTTGATTCATGGATTTCAGAAAAGTGGATAGTTTCTGAAGGTAGGGTTGATAAAGCCTTAGAAACCATGATTAATAAGGGTCTATGCTATGAAAGTGAAGGTGCTTATTGGTTTAAATCGAGCCTTTATGGTGATGATAAGGATAGGGTTCTTAAAAAGAGTAATGGCTATTATACCTATTTAACTCCTGATATTGCGAATCATTTATATAAATTAGAAAGAAATTATAATAAGTTAATTAATCTATGGGGAGCTGATCATCATGGTTACATACCAAGAATGAAGGCTGCCTTAGCTGCCTTAGGCTATGATCAAGATGTTTTAGAAGTTGATATTATCCAAATGGTTAGACTGGTTGAAAATGGTGTTGAGGTAAAAATGTCTAAGCGTAGCGGTAATGCTGTAACTATTAGGGAACTAATAGAAGATATTGGCGTTGATGCTGCTAGGTATTTCTTTCTAGCGAAGGCTAATGATGTTCATTTTGACTTCGATTTAGCAATCGCAAGAGCTAAGACCAATGAAAATCCTGTTTATTATGCCCAATATGCCTATGCTAGAATCGCTTCAATAATTAAGAATTATGATAAGGAAGTGGTTTTTAAAGAAAGTTATAATTTACTTAAAGAAACTAAAGAAATTGATATTCTTAAACACTTAAATGAATTCACTAATACCATTATTGAAGCTAGTCGTGAGCGTAAACCGAATCGTTTAGCTAATTATCTACAAAAATTAGCTACTTATTTTCATAGTTTTTATGCTAGTTTTAAGGTAATTGATGAAAATAATAGCGAACTTACAAATGAGCGTATCGCAATGCTTTATGCGATTAAAATTGTTTTAGAAAATTGTTTTAACTTATTAGGAATAAGTGCTTTGGAAAAGATGTAATATGCAAGTTATTTTAAATTTTATAGAAGAGTATAAATTATTAAAATTCATCATTACTATTCTAACTTTAATTCTTGGTTTAATTTTAATTAGAATAATCAAAAGAATAATTAGAAGGAATATCCATCGCATAAATATTGAGCCTAGTCTTGAAAAATTTTTAATTTCAATTATTACTATTTTTCTTTATACGATCTTAATTCTTTTCTTAATTGATCAATTAGGTTTCCCTATTACAAGTTTTATTGCTTTAATTGGTTCAGTAGGGATTGCCATTTCTTTAGCCTTACAAAAATCACTTTCAAATGTGGCAGCAGGAATTTTAATTTTAATTAATAAACCTTTTAAAGTCGGTGATTATATCATCATTGGATCATATGAAGGAAGCGTTAAATCAATCGGTTTATTCTATACCACCATCACTAGTGGAACCCTTAATAAATTAAGTATCCCTAATTATAAATTAGCTGAGGATGTTGTGACTAATATCAGTGCTATCCCAATTAGAAGACTTGATCAAAAATATCAAATTGCCTATGATAGTGATCTTAAAAAGGCTAAGGAAATCATTGAAAAGATTATTAAAAATTGTGAATATGCCCTAATTAATGATGACTATAATTATAAAATTTACGTCTCTAATCTTTTAGATAGTGCGGTTGAGATTGCTGTTAGGGTATATGCTTATAATGATAATTATCTTAATCTTAGTTCCTACCTAATTGAAGAAATTAAAAGTAATTTCGATAAGGAAAATATTGATATTCCTTATAATGTTTATGATGTTAGAATAAAAAAGTAAAATAAGCAGTTATAATACTGCTTTTTTTATTATTTTTTAAAAAATTAATAAAAAGTATTGCAATTTTTAAAAAAATCAATATAATTATTATAGTTTAGTAAAACTATTTTTAAAGTTTAGTAAAAGTAAACAGAGGTAATATGGATATAGGTAAAAAGATTAAAATGCTGCGTAATAAAAACAATTTAACCCTTAATGAACTAGCTAGTAGACTAGAGCTTTCTAAGGGGTTTTTATCACAGCTAGAAAATAATCTGACATCACCTAGCATTAAAACCTTAGAAAATATTATTGAAGTTTTAGGTAGTAATTTTGAAGAATTTTTCAAAGACGATAAAGAGTTACAATTACATTTTAAAAAAGATGATTTCTATATTGATAATAAGGACGAATCCTCCATTATCACTTGGGTTGTTCCTAATGCGCAAAAGAATGAAATGGAACCTATTTTATTAGACTTAAAGCACTTAGGTGAATCCAAGGAAGTTTATGAACATGAAGGAGAGGAATTTATTTATATCCTCCAAGGAAAAATTGATTTAATTGATTTATCAAATGATAAAACCTATACCCTTAGTAAGGGTGAAACATTTTATGCTAAAGGTGATTTTAGACATAAATTAATCAATCGTTACATTCATAATGCAAAAGTATTATGGATTTGTACACCACCAATTTTTTAGGAGAAGTTATGAAGAAAATAATTGAATTTAAAAATATTGTAAAAGAATTTGATGGACAGATTGTTTTAAAAGGTATCAATTTAGATATTTATGAGAATGAATTCGTAACCCTATTAGGACCTTCAGGTTGTGGTAAAACAACTCTATTAAGAATCCTAGGCGGTTTTCTTAGTCAGGATGAAGGGGAAGTTTATTTTAATGGTGAGGAAATTTCTAATATTCCAGCCTATAAAAGGAATGTTAATACCATCTTTCAAAAATATGCATTATTCCCTCATCTTAATGTCTTTGAAAATGTTGCTTTCGGTTTAAAATTAAAAAAAATGTCTAAGGATGTTATTGAGCAAAAAGTAAATAGAATGCTGCAATTAGTAAATCTTGATGGTTTCCAAAAAAAGAATGTAAGTTTATTATCAGGAGGCCAACAACAAAGAGTAGCTATTGCTAGGGCTTTAGTGAATGAACCAGATGTTTTATTACTTGATGAACCATTATCTGCCTTAGATCTTAAACTACGTAAAGAAATGCAGCATGAATTAAAGAGAATACAAGAAGAAGTAGGAATTACCTTCATCTTTGTAACCCACGATCAAGAAGAAGCTTTAACCATGTCAGATAAGATAGTTGTTATGAAGGGAGGTGTAATTGAGCAGTTAGGTACACCGACTGATATATATAATGAACCTAAAAATCTTTATGTAGCAAATTTTATTGGTGAATCAAATATTATTGACGGTATTATGTTAGATGATTATCGCCTTAAATTTGATGATAAGGAATATGATTGTATTGACTTTGGCTTTAAAAAGAATGAAGCTGTAGATATTTTAATTAGACCTGAAGATATTACGATATCAAAAAATAGTAATGATTATAAATTAGAAGGGGAAGTTAAATCAGTATTATTTAAGGGTGTTCATTATGAAATAATCGTACAAACTAAAATAGGTACATCAAAAACAGTAAGCATGCATGTACTTGAAAGTCATGATATCTTTAATGAAGAGGCTAATGAAAAATTAGCAGCAACTGATTTTACAATGTCAATTGAAGATGTTAATAATTTAACTGATTCTGACATTATCGCAAGAGCCAATGCCCAGGCCTGGAATGCTAGTAATGAGCAGGAGCTAGGTATTAAAAATGTTAGTCATAATATTGAAGAAAAAGCCGGTGTTTATAAAGCCACCTTTACCAGCTTTAATGATACCAGTATCACCATTAATGTAAGTGTTACTAATCCTAAATATGTTGAGGATAAAAAATCTAACATCGGTATTCAGGCCTTCGATTTCTATGTAACAGCTGAGGATATCAAAGAATCAATGGCTATATCAGTAGATCTTAAAACTTGGGCTGATGCTGCAGCATGGAATCTTAGTAATGATAAGGAGATTGAAATTACTGATGTTTATTATGATTTTGATCAAGATGAAATCAAAGAAGGTGAATATCAAATTACCTTTTCAACTAAAGGTCGAGAGTTTAAAGTACATACTACTAAATTCTTTGAGGTCGGCGATGAGGTAAAACTTAATTTTAGCAAGGAAGACATTCATGTAATGTCTAAGATGGGTAGTTAGAATGAAGAGTTTTGCTAGATTAGTTTATCCTTATTTAATATGGGCTATCATTTTAATCGCCTTACCGATGCTAATGATTTTATTATATGCATTTACAACAAGTGGTAATGGATTAATCACATTTAAGTTAACACTTAAGAATTTTTATAACTTTTTTACTGATTCTATCTTTGTAGGGGTATTAATTAGATCATTAAGAATTGCTTTAATCACTACTATAATCTGTGTCTTTTTAGGATATCCTTTCGCCTATGTTATTTCTATCCTTAAACCAAGATCACAGTCTTTAATGATTCTGCTAGTAACCATACCAATGTGGATTAATATGCTAGTTAGAACCTATGCTTGGCGAGGGATTTTAATGAATACTAATTTCTCACCAGAATTAAAAGTTTATATTGGTATGGTTTATAATTTTTTACCATTTATGATTTTACAGATCTATACCGCCTTATCAAAGATGGATCAAAATTTAGTTGTTGCAGCTATGGATCTTGGCTGTAATAAATTAAAAGCGTTTTTAAAGGTGATTTTACCCTTATCAATACCAGGAGTTATTTCTGGTATTACCTTAGTATTTTTACCAGCTGTTTCATCATTTTTCATCACTAAATTATTAGGTGGTGGTTCATTTGTAGTTATTGGTAATTTGATTGAAACCTATTTCCTAAGTGCTGGTAATTGGAATTTTGGAGCTGCAATTTCAACCATTATGACAGTGGTAATTATTGTATCAATGTATATTACTAAGAAATTCGATTACAATAAGGAGGGTGCTTAATGAAGAAATATTTCAATTTTAAAAGTTTGAGTATGTTTATTTTAATTGCCTTCTTTTATTTACCAATTGTTTATGTAATTTTCTTTTCTTTTAATAGCACAAGGAGTTTAAATCATTTCGAAAATTTCTCGCTTCAGTGGTATGAAAGAATGTTTGCTGACAGAGCTTTAGTTCAGGCCTTATACTATACTGTTATGATCGCTCTTATCGCAACTTTTGTTTCAACAATCTTTGGTACTATTGCAGCTATCGGTTTATCTAAATCACGAAAATTATTAAAAGAGAGCGTTAGTCAATTAAATAATTTATCAATGATGAATCCAGAAATAGTTACAGGAATTTCACTGATGTTATTCTTTTCTTCGCTTAATATAAGACCGGGTTTTATGACCTTGTTATTAGCTCATATTATCTTTTGTATACCATATGTAATGTTAAGCATCGGTCCTAAATTAAGACAGCTTGATGATAATATTGCTGAAGCTAGTCTGGATCTTGGCTGTACACCATTACAGGCTTTATATAAGGTAATCATACCTCAAATAACACCAGGTATTATCTCAGGTGCCCTAATCGCCTTTACTATGTCATTTGATGATTTTGTAATTTCTTATTTCGTTACTGGTCCTGGCGTAGACAATATTTCAACCTATGTATATTCAAGTGTTAAAAGAATAAATCCAACTGTTTATTCTTTAAGTTCAATTATTGTTTTGGTTATAACACTTGTACTAATTATAATTAATGTTATACCATTAATTACAGATAAAAAAAGAAAAATGAAGGAGCAAATATGAAAAAATTATTATTATCACTTTTATTAATAACTTTAGCTGCATGTTCAACAGCTAAACCAAATGTAAGTAGCGATGCTAAAAAGTTCGCTTGTAACACTCTTAATGTTTATAATTGGGGTGTTTATATCGGTGAAGGAGTAATTAGTGATTTTGAAAAATTACATAATGTAAAGGTTAATTACTCTTTATATGATTCAAATGAGGCACTTTATACTAAGTTATTAAGTGGTGCGGTATATGATGTAATTGTACCTAGTGACTATATGATTGAAAAATTAGTATCAGAGGATAAACTAACAAAGATTGATGAAAGTTTAGTGCCAAATATTAAAACTTTTGATAGTGAATTCGCTAAAACAATCAAAGCTGATATTAAAGATTATACCGTACCATACTTCTTTGGTGATGTAGGAATTGTTTATGATAAAACTAAGATTGATCCTGAAGTAGTTAAAAAGGAAGGTTGGGAAGTGTTAAGAAATCCTAATTATGCTAATCAGCTTTATATGTATGATTCAGAAAGAGATTCATTTATGGTTGCGCTTAAGGCCTTAGGTTATTCAATGAATACCAAAAATCTTGATGAAATAAATAAAGCTTATGAATGGTTAATTAAACAAAAGGAAGTAATGAATCCAGCCTATGTTACTGATGAAGCAATTGATGGATTAGTAAATGGTGAAAAAGCTATGGGTGTAATGTATTCAGGTGATGCTGCTTATATTCTTTCACAAAATAAAAATATGGCTTATCACATTCCTTTCCAAGGTTCAAATGAATGGTTCGATGGTTTTGCAATCCCTAAGAATTCAGGCTGCGTAGATCTTGCTCATGAATTCATTAATTACATGTCTAGTTATGATATTGCGATTAGAAATAGTGAAGAGGTAGGTTATACCAGTCCTAATTTAGATGTTATTAAAAAACTTAAGGAAGAAGCTTTTGCGGATAACTACGCATTCTATCATATGGAAAAGAATAATAAGAATGAAAGCTTTACCTTAATTGAGGAAACTAGAGAAAAATTAGCAGAACTTTGGGTTAAGGTTAAAACTAAGTAAAGTAAATTTACTTGACACATCTTACTTATTGATTTAAAATATAAAAGTTAAATAAGGAGGTCATATGGCAGTAAAATTAAGATTAAAAAGAATGGGTGCAAAAAAAGCTCCTTTCTATCGTATAGTTGCAGCTGATTCACGTTTCCCTCGTGATGGTCGTGATATCGAAGTTGTGGGTACATATAATCCAACTAAACAACCAGCAATTATTACTATCAAGGAAGAATTAGTTATGAAGTGGTTAACTAATGGTGCACAGCCTACAGATACAGTACGTAATATTCTTTCTAAGGAAGGAATCTTAAAAAAATTTGCAGAAAGTAAAAAAGGAAGCAAATAATGATTAACTATGAAGAAGTCTTATATAATCTTTTAAAACCATTATGTAAGGATGTGGATAGTTTAAGTGTTAAAAGACATGAAACATTAAAGGAAAAAGTCATTTCATTATACGTATATCTTTCAGAAAAGGATTTACCACGTCTTATTGGTAAGGAAGGTGTGATGGCTAAACATATAAGACAGGTGATGTCGATCATTAATGATCCTTCAGGACATCGAGTTAATATTAAATTTGAAAAACTAGGATGATTATTCATCCTTTTTAAGTATGAATATGGAAAAAATTAAACTAGCAAAAATTATTAATACCCATGGTATAAAAGGTGAAGTTAAATTAGCTTTGTATACTGATTTTCCCTTTGAAAGATTTAAAAAAGATCAAATAGTAATTTTAAAAAAGGAAGATGAGGAACTAGAATTAGTTGTTAAAGCATTTAGGATGCATAAGGAATTTGGTTTACTTAAATTTAAGGATTACAACAATATTAATGATGTGTTAAGTTTTAAAAATTATGATATCTATATTAAAAGAAGTGA
>JAEWGY010000111.1 GCA_023388035.1 Bacillota bacterium
GATTTAACCTTAATTTGTTTATTTTTCTTAGCTATTTTTTATATCATTACCGGAACCTTTAAGGGCAGTGCTTACTTTAATTTTTAGGAGGATTTATGCGTAATAAATTAATTTTAATAATCTTACCTATATCATTAATTACTTTCATTCTTTCTTTAATGATTAATCGTAGCGGTTATTTCATATTTGAAAATCGTAATTTCACTGATTTAAATGCTGTTTTTTATCAAAAAGACACTAAACAATTAAATAGCCCTGGAGTCGCATTTGCTAAAAGCAATGATTTCTTAAACGATTCCTTCCCTTTATTAGTAGAATTTCAAAGTTTAAATAGCGATATTAAATATAAATTAGATCTTTTTAATTTCATTTTTAAAAAGTATTCCTATAAAAATTATTTTTATACCGATAATGGTTATTTTCTATCAAAAATTGAAGTTCCAAACGAGCAAACAATTAAATTCCCAGCTATGAAAGGTTATCATTATCATGAAGTAGCGGAAAGAATTAATATACCTTTTTATGTTTATAATGTCCAAAGACCAGAATATACCAATTTAGTAAGATCGAATATCTATAATGGATATGATAATTTTAAACATGATTTTATAGTTAATTTAGGTCCTAAAATTAAATATAAGGAATTTAATATTGATTCTATTAAGGACTTTGAAAAATATTTCCACCGCATTGATTTTCATTATAATGAATTAGGAGCCTATAAGGCTTATAGTGATATTATTGAACTAATAAGTGAAGATCTTGATATTGGTAAGCCTAGGGAAATTGATAATATTAAAACAATTAAAAATAATTATATGACATCTTCTAATGATGTAACTAAATATATTAAGGAATTTGATGATATTTATAAGATCACTTTAAAAGATTCAAAGGGTTATGAGCTTAAATATCTGATTAATCATTATCATGATAACCTTGCGAAAATTATTGATCAATCGCAAGCTTTATATCCTAATTTTTTAAATTTTGAGTTAGTTTATGGTATTCCTATATCAGAAAGAATATATGATACATTCCAGGCTGATAAGCCTAATCTATTAATACTCGGTGATTCCTTTGCGATAGCCCCCTTCCCAATGATTGCACAGAATTTTAATAAAACTTTTCTTGTCGATACTAGATCTTATCAAAACTTTATGATTGAAGACTATATTAAAGAAAATAAGATCGATGCTGTTCTGGTTTTACAGCATGCTTATCATATTTATTTTTCAGGCTATTTCTACCTCAATTTAAAATAAAGCTTCATAATTAAGTTTTTTAGTCATTTCGCGTGCTATCTTTATATCCTTAAGATTATAATATAACTGATATCAAATTAAGGAGTATTATGTATAAAATTACTTATTTTGCTGGTGGTTGTTTTTGGGGGATGGAAAAATATTTTTCATGCCTAAACGGAGTAAAAGATGTCATTTCAGGATATGCTAATGGTATTAGTGAAAGTGCTAGCTATACTAAGCTTAAAGAGACGGATCATGTAGAATGTATCAAAATAATTTATAATGACTATGAAATATCTCTTGAAGAATTATTAATTCGTTATTTTCATATTGTAAATCCTTATACCTTGAATAAACAAGGAAATGATATTGGTAGACAATATCGTTCTGGTTTATACTATGAAAATGATGAAGATTACAAGATTATTCAAAAGGTTTATAATTATTTCGAATCAAAATCAGAGGAGAAGTATGTTGTTGAAGTTAAAAAGTTACAGCATTTTATAAAAGCAGAAGAATATCATCAAGATTATCTTGATAAAAATCCTTTAGGTTATTGTCATATTAATTGGCAAAGTGCTTATGATGAATTAGACTATCCAAAACGAAAATATCCGATGAATGAATTATGCAGAACTATTTTAGAGGAGAATAATACTGAAAGACCCTTTTCAAGTAAATATGAAAAGTTTGATGATAAAGGTATTTATGTTCTAAGAACTAATGGTATGCCTTTATTTTCTTCTGAGCATAAATTTGATTCTGGTTGTGGCTGGCCTAGTTTTTATAAAACGATTACAGCTAATTGTTTGAATTATTTAAATGATTATTCCCATAATATGATCAGAACTGAAATAAGATCACTTGATGATCATCACTTAGGTCATGTTTTTAATGATAACCCTAATGATTCAGGACTTAGATTCTGTTTAAATGGTGCTGTATTAAAATTCATACCCTATGATGAAATGGTTAAGGAAGGATATGAACTATATCAATTATTTTTTAGAAATGAGTATAAATAAATAAAAAAATAGTGCAATTATTCTTAATTAGTAGTAAAATTATGTTGTATATAGAGGAGGAAAAATGTTAGTTTCTGCAAAAGAGATGCTTGAAAAAGCTCACGCTGGACACTATGGTGTTGCTCAATTTAATATTAATAATTTAGAATGGATTAAGGCTGTTTTAAAAGGCTGTGAAGAAAGTAAGGCACCGGTTATTTTAGGTGTTTCAGAAGGTGCTGCAAAATATATGTGCGGCTATAAGAATGTTGTAAATATGGTTAAAGAGGTACATGATACAATGGGGATTACTGTTCCAGTAGCTATCCATTTAGATCATGGTAGCTATGAAGGAGCAAAAGCAGCTATTGAAGCTGGATTTACTTCAGTAATGTTTGATGGTTCTCATTTACCTTTTGAAGAAAATCTTCAAAAATCAAAAGAAATAATCGAATATGCACATTCAAAAGGTATTTCAGTAGAATGTGAAGTTGGTGGTATCGGTGGTGAAGAAGATGGTGTTGCTTCAATGGGTGAACTTGCTGATCCAGAGGAATGTGCTAAAGTAGCTGCCTTAGGTGTTGATTTCCTTGCTGCTGGTATTGGTAATATTCATGGTAAATACCCTGCAGATTGGGCTGGTTTAAGTTTTGAAACCTTAGAAAAGATTCAAAAAGCAGTTGGTTCAAAACCGTTAGTTCTTCATGGTGGTTCTGGTATTCCTAAAGAACAAGTTCTTAAAGCTATTGACTTAGGTGTATCAAAAATTAATGTAAATACTGAATTACAATTAGAATTCCAAAAAGCTACTAGAAAATATATTGAAGAAGGTAAGGATGAAAGTGGTAAAGGATATGATCCACGTAAATTACTTGCTCCTGGTAGTGATGCTATTTGTGCTAAAGTAATCGCTATGAATAAGGATTTTGGTTCTGCTAACAAGGCTTAATTAAATTTAATATATTAATAATCCCAGTAAAAAATTTACTGGGATTATTTTTTATAATTAAGTAATAGTCTAATCAAAAAAGATATAGCCTAAGTAGATGTATAGTAAGTTAATGATAAAATTATTAATACCTAGAGCATTAAAACTAATACTGATAAAATTTATGTAAATAAAGTTTTCTTTATAAAGAAATAAGAGTACTAATAATAAAGAAATAATCACTTTACGAAGCCATCTTTGGTTTTTAGCTTTTTTATAATAATTAAAACTAATACCCAAGGCGAATAATAAGATCATATAACAAAATGAACTAATAAAGGAAACAATATCATTTTTAAAAATTAAACCTAGATAATTAAGAAAGAAACGATCAATAAGGGCAATTAATAAAATTATTAGAAAGGGTAAGAAGTGTTTTTTGAAAAACATGTTACTGCTTCACCTTTCTTGCGTGTTGTTTTCTTAGAGTTGCGCTTAAATATTTCTTTCTTAACCTAATATCATCAGGGGTAATTTCCACAAGTTCGTCATCGGCAATAAATTCCAAAGCAGCTTCTAAGCTTAATTTAATCGGAGGTGTTAATCTCATCGCATCATCATTGCCACTTGATCTAACAGCTGACATTGTTTTATTCTTAGTAGGATTAACCTCAAGATCAACATTTTTTGAAGCAATACCGATAATCATTCCCTCATAAACTTCAGTCTGAGGTTCAATAAATAGTGATCCTCTTTCTTGTAGATTCCAAAGTGCATAAGTCATAGCTTTACCATTGTCCATTGAAATTAAAACACCATTATGCCTTAGCGTGATATCACCTTTATAAGCTTCATAATCGATAAATTTACGTACTAAAATACCTTCACCTTTTGTATCATTAATAAATTCAGAACGATAACCAATTAAGGTTCTTGTAGGTACATGATAAATAATTTTAGTATAACTACCCTCATCAATTATATCGATCATCATCCCTTTTCTTAGATTTAACTTATTAATAACTGTTCCAGAATAATCATTAGGAACTGAAATAATTACTTCTTCAATCGGTTCGTATAATTTATTATCAATTTCTTTGAAAATAACCTCAGGTTTAGATACAGCTAATTCATAGCCTTCACGACGCATATTCTCAAGTAGGATTGCTAGATGTAGTTCGCCTCTTCCAGAAACCTTAAAAGAATCAGTACTATTAGTACTTTCAACCTTTAAACCAACATTAACTTCAAGCTCTTTTTCTAAGCGCTCTTTAATATTCCTTGAGGTTACATATTTACCACTTTTCCCTTGAAAAGGAGAAGAATTAACCATGAAATTCATTGAGAGAGTTGGTTCTTCAATTTCTATTGCGCTCATCGGTCTATTAACACCGAATTTACAGATTGTATCACCTATTTCAATATCACTAATACCAGAAATTAAGACAATTTCACCGCTTTTAGCATAATCCACTGCTTTGCGTTCTAAACCTTCGTAAATAAATAAATTTACAATCTTAGCATTCTTAAATTTTTTATTAGTATTTGAGACACTGATCATTGAATTATTTTTAATCACGCCTTCATAAACCCTACCAATACCAATTCTACCAATATAATCATCATAGGCTAAAGCGCAGATTTGCAATCTTAAATCATTAGCACTCAAATCTGGATAGGCCTTAGTATGTTTAATGATTGTTTCAAAAAGATCTGTAATATCATTAGTATCTTTATTTAAATCATTTTTTACTATCCCCTGTTTAGCAATACCATATAAGATAGGAAATTCTAATTGTTTATCATTAGCATTTAAATCAATAAATAATTCATAGACCTTTTCAATAACTTCACTAACTCTAGCATCTTTTTTATCAATTTTATTGATTAATAAAATTGGATTAAGTCCTGCTTCTAATGATTTTTTTAACACAAAGCGCGTTTGTGGCATCGGTCCTTCTGAGCTATCAACCAGTAAAATGACACTATCTACAGTTTTAATGATGCGCTCTACCTCTGAACTAAAATCAGCATGTCCTGGGGTATCTACAATATTAATTTTATAATCTTTATAGTGAACACTACAGTTTTTAGAATAAATGGTTATTCCTCTTTCTTTTTCAAGATCATTAGAATCCATTATACAATCAATATTATCATCTTTAATTGCCTGTGATTGATATAACATCGCATCAACTAAGGTTGATTTACCTGCATCAACATGGGCAATTACCGCAATATTAATAATTTTATCAGTCATCATTCCTCCAATATCTAATATATTATACACTAAAAATTAGATCTTTAATATGGCGGATATTATTAGCTAAAAGATAAGGTAAAAATAGAATTAAGATTAATGACATTATTGAGTATTTATTATAAATAGCTGCATTAAGATAAAAATTTTGACTAGGAATGATAAAACAAATTAAAATAAAAATAAAGAAGAGAATACTAATTAATTCTAAATAATTACTAACCTCCTTACTGATGGTTAATAAAACCATTGAAGCATTAAGAGATATTAAAATAAGATATAAATTAGCTAAACTAAGATCTGACGCATGGGCAATGAATTTAATTAAAAATAAAATTGCGATAGTACTTAGTAATAGTTTTCTAAGTTTAATTTTACTATGATATAAACAAATTATCGCAAAAAATAAAAAGCTTAGTGCAGCAAGATAATAATCTTTGAAATAATAGTCAAAGGCCAAAAGGTTAAAACTTAAATTGAATAAAATACGCTGTTTCATTTCTATCACCTCTGAATATATGATAGAATAAATAGTAATAATAGATGGGTAAAAAATGGGACAGTCTAATCGTAAACGTTTATTAATGGTCTATGAGATACTAAAAAAATATTCAGATGATCGTAATAGCTTATCAGCATCATTTATTTTAAATCAATTATCAGAAGCTAATATTTTTAGTAATCGTAAAAGTATCTATGAAGATATTAAAATTCTAAGTGAACATTTTGATATTGATAAAGATAGTAAATCTTATCATTTCATCAATGAGAATCCTTTTAATATAGTAGAACTTAAGCTACTTAGTGATTCAATTAATAGCGCAAAGTTTTTAAGTAAAAAAGAAAAATTAATTATCCATAATAAATTAAAAAGTCTATGTTCTAATCATTACCAAGCATTTTTAAAACTAGATAATACAAGCAATAATAATGAAAATATTTACTATTTAATTGCTATGATAATTGAAGCTTTACTCACAAATAAGGCACTAGTAAGCTTAAATGAGATCATCATTCCTTATCACTTACTTAGAGAAAATGATCATTATTATTTAGTTTATGAATATCTTAATAAGAGTAAATTTTATTTTCGTAGACTTGATCGTTTAAAGGAAAAATATAAATTAATGGATACTGACCACCCTAAAAGAAGTGAAGCTGAATTAAATGATTTTCTCACCAAACAATTGCAAATGTTTCACTCTGCTATTACTAGGATCAAAATTAAAATAATTGATCCTAATTATGAATTAATCATTAAGCTTTTAAACGATGATTTTAAAGATATAAGCATTAATAAAGACAAAAGCATTTCACTAAGCATCAGTATGAATCATATTGGTTTTAGTTTACTTTCAAAATATGAGAAACGCATTAAAGTAATCGAGCCTAATCATTTTATTAAGAGTTACTCTACTTTTTTAGAATCAATACTTAAAGCATATAAAAATCAGGTTTAACCTGATTTTAATTAAAATTAAAGTATTTTTTTATAAATTGTGCAAAACCATCATTCTCCACAATGTCTGTTTGATATTTAGCTACTGCTAATAATTTAGGATTATCACCAACACAGACTCCGATATGTTCCCTTAACATTTCGATATCATTATCACCATCACCAAAACATAACATTTCATCAGCTTTAATACCTAAGTTATTACCTAGAATAATATTTCCTTTAGATTTATTCATCATCTTGGGTACAAATTCGATCATCATCTTATTAGAAAAATAAGCATCATAGCGATCATCTTTTTCTAAGTCAATAAGGTCTTTAAAATAGTTATAATGCTTTGGATCAAAGATTGCGAGAACTTTAGGATAAACTTTATTTAATTTATTAAAATCAAATAACTCAATAGGATATTTCACCATATTAAATCTTTTAACTGCTATTGGTTCTAATTTATTTATTAAAAAACTATCATCATAAACACCTAATCCCATTTCATATTTACTATATTTATTAATAATTTCCTTAATACAGTCAATTTCTAAATTATCAATAATTTGATATTCCTTAGTTTTGACATTATATAATTCTGCGCCATTAGCACCAATTAAATAATCAATTAAGTCCTCTAAGTCAAACTGTTTAACTACTTCCTTTAAAGCCTTTACTACCCTACCGCTATTAATAACTGTTACAATCTTTTTTTCTTTAAGTTTTCTAAGACAATCCTTAGTCATCAAAGACATATGCTGCTCAAAATCAATTAATGTTCCATCTAAATCCATTACAACCATTTTAACCATAAGATACCACCTTTATTTATAATTCCTTTAACATTTACTTTCTTTAATGATTTCTGCTAGTAATTCCTGCATTTCCTTAGTTAATTTTTCTTTTTTTATTAATGATCTTTTATTATAATATGTTCTTTTTAGGGCTTCTTTAAGACGATAACGTCTGATTAATTCATGATTACCTGATAAAAGAACCTTTGGAACACTGCGATTATTATAGGAATAGGGACGAGTGTATTGAGGGTATTCAAGTAAATTATTATTAAAACTTTCATCCTTTAAACTCTGATCATTAATAACACCTTTACTAAGTCTAATTGTAGCATCAACAATTGCCAGTGCTGCTAATTCACCACCTGTTAAAACATAATTACCGATTGATATTTCCTCATCGATATCCTCGATAATACGATGATCATAGCCCTCATAGTGACCACAAATAATAAGTAATTCAGCTTTTTTACTCAGTTTTTTTGCCTTCGCTTGCGTAAATAATTTACCTGCTGGTGAAGTGATAATGGTATAAGCCTTACCTTTATGAGCGCTTAAGGCTTTGTGAAGAACATCATATTGCATAAGCATACCAGCTCCCCCACCGTAAGGTTTATCATCAACTTTTTTATGTTTATGATCACTATATGCTCTAATATCGATAACTTCAATGCTAATTTTTTGCTCATCTATCGCTTTTGCAATAATTGAATGTTTTAAAAAATCTTCAATTTGTTTTTTAAATAAAGTTAAAATTTTAATCCTCAAAATAAACCTTCTATTTTATTTATTATAATATATTCTTCATTAAGATTAACCTTTTTAATAAAAAAATCATTATAAGGAACTAAGTAATCCTTTTTTTCATTAGATACTACAAGATAATTAAGCTTTATGCCACTTCTAACATCACTTACTGTGCCTAAATAATTATTAGCCTCATCATAAACTTTTAAATTTTTTAATTCAAAGAAATAATAGCCAGAAGCAAGACTTTTAATATCACTTCTTTTAATATAGATATCATAATTTTTAAAACTTAACACATCATTAATATTGTTGTAATCCTTAAATTTAAGTAAACCAAATTCCTTATGCATCCTAAATGCTTTAACAACT
>JAEWGY010000008.1 GCA_023388035.1 Bacillota bacterium
ATGTTAAAGAAGGATTAGTTGCGATAATCAGTATCAAACATCCAGATCCTCAATATGAAGGACAGACTAAAGGAAAACTTGGTAATTCTGAGGTAAGAGCTGTAGTATCTGAGATTCTAGCAAAAAGTCTTGAACGATATTTACTTGAAAATCCAAATGAAGCTAAAATAATAATCAATAAAATAATTCAAGCAGCAAATGCTAGATTAGCTGCTAAAAAAGCAAGAGAGACTACTAGAAGAAAAGGAGTAAATGATATCGCATCACTTCCTGGGAAATTAACTGATTGTAGCTCTAAAGATGCTAGCATTTCAGAGATTTTCTTAGTCGAAGGTGATTCTGCTGGTGGTAGTGCAAAGCAGGGTAGAAATCCGATTTTCCAAGCAATTTTACCTTTAAGAGGAAAGATACTAAATGTTGAAAAATCAAGATTAGATAAGATACTTGATAATAATGAAATTAAAGCGATGATTGCAGCTTTTGGCTGCGGTATCGCAAATGAATTAGATGTTAGTAAATTAAGATATCATAAAATAGTTATTATGACAGATGCTGATGTAGACGGCGCACATATTTGTACACTAATGTTAACCTTCTTATATCGCTACCTAAAACAAATCATTGAAGAGGGTTATGTCTATATTGCTCAGCCACCACTTTATAAAATTAGTAAGGGTAATAAAATTAGATATGCCTATAAAGAAGAAGAAGTTGAGGATATTAAAAAAGAATTCGGTGAAAAATTTGCTATTCAAAGATATAAAGGTTTAGGAGAAATGGATGCTGAACAACTTTGGGAGACAACTATGGATCCAGAAACCAGAATCCTTAAACAGGTTTCAATTGAAGATGCAATAGAAGCTGATAATATTTTCGCAACCTTAATGGGTGAAGATGTTGAACCTAGAAAAGAATTCATCGTTAATAACGTTAAATTTGCTAGGAATTTAGATATTTAGGAGTTTATATGGAAAATTTTAATCACGGAAAAATAGAAAAAGTAAATATAGCTTCTGAAATGAAATCTAGCTTTTTAGATTATTCAATGTCTGTAATTATAGCTAGAGCTCTTCCTGATGTAAGAGATGGTCTTAAACCAGTACATCGAAGAATAATTTATGCAATGCTAGACTTAGGAATGTTACCTACTAAACCACATCGTAAGTCTGCAAGAATTGTCGGGGAAGTAATTGGTAAATACCATCCTCATGGTGATACAGCAGTTTATGAATCAATGGTAAGAATGGCACAGGATTTTTCTTATCGCTATCCCTTAGTAGAGGGACATGGAAACTTTGGATCAGTGGATGGTGACTCTGCAGCTGCAATGCGATATACCGAAGCTAGAATGTCAAAGATTTCTTTAGAATTAGTAAGAGAATTAGAAAAAGAAACTGTTTCTTGGTCTGATAACTATGATGCTGAACTTAAAGAACCAGATATCTTACCTTGTCGTTTTCCTAATCTTTTGGTAAATGGTAGTACCGGGATTGCAGTAGGGATGGCTACTAATATGCCACCTCATAATCTTAAGGAAGTTATTGATGCAGCTATTGCGATTATTGATAATCCTGATATTGAAGTTGTTGATTTAATAAATAATTATATTAAAGGTCCTGATTTTCCTACAGCTGCCTGTATCTTAGGTAGATCAGGTATTAAAAAGGCTTATGAAACTGGTAAAGGTTCTATTATAGTAAGAGCTAAGGCGGAGATAATTGAAAAAAGTAATGGTATTCATGAAATAATCATTAGTGAATTACCATATATGGTAAATAAACAAGAACTACTCAAAAAGATCCATAAATTAGCTAGTGATAAAGTGATTGAAGGGATCTCAAATTTAGTTGATCTTTCTAATCGAAATGGTATTAAAATTGTCTTTACTTTAAAAAAAGGAGCTCAGCCACAAGTTGTTTTAAATCAACTTTATAGACAAAGTCAACTTCAAACAACCTTTGGTGTTAATAATGTTGTACTTGTTGATAATACACCTAGATTATTAAATCTTAAAGAATTATTTAAATATTATATTAAGCATCAAGAAGAGATCATTAGAAATGCTACTATTTATGATTTAAGAAAAGCTAAGGAAAGAATGCATATCTTAGAAGCTCTTAAAGTTGCGGTTGATAATATTGATGAAACAATTAAGATCATTCGTGCTAATAGAGAAGTAGAAGTAGCTAAGGAAGCTTTAATTAAAAGATTTGATTTTACTGAAATTCAAGCTAAAGCTATTCTTGATATGCAACTTAAACGCTTAACTGGATTTGAAATTGAAAAGATAATTAATGAAATCAATGAACTCTCATTAACAATCGCAGATTATGAAGATATTCTAAATAATTATGAAAGAATTGTTAGAATTCTTAAAGAAAATCTTTTAGAAATAAAAGAAAAATATGGTGATGAAAGAAGAACAGAAATAATCGAGGATGATTCTAATATTGAAGATGAAGAATTAATTCCTGTTGAAGATATCGTCGTTTCATTAACTAATAATGGTTATATTAAACGAATGACAATCGATAATTATAAAACCCAAAATAGAGGTGGTAAGGGTGTTAAAGGAATGTCTATTAATGAAAATGATGAAATTAGTCAATTCCTTAATATGTCAACACATGATCATTTATTACTATTTAGTTCTAAAGGTAAGGTTTATCGCACTAAAGGATATCGTATACCAGAAGGATCTAGGATTGCTAAGGGATTACCTATTGTTAATCTTTTAGAACTTGAAAAAGATGAGATAATTAAAGTTATTACTAATTACAATGATAATGATCTTAATCTTCGAAATTTCTTTATTGTTACTAAATTAGGTAAGATAAAGAAAATTGATGCTTCAGAATTTAAGAATATAAATAGAAAAGGAAAAATTATTTATCGTTTCAATAACGAAGACAATGATGAACTTAATTACGTTTTAGTAACTAATGGTAATGATGAAATAATTATCGGTTCAAGTGATGCTCAGGCAGTTAAATTCACTGAAGAAAGTGTCAGATCAAAAGGAAGAATTGCTGCTGGTGTTAAAGGAATTAATTTAAATGATAAAGCCTATGTTGTTGGAGCTAGTGTTGTAAGTGATGATGATAAAGTGTTATGCATTACTAAGAAAGGTATTGGTAAATTAACCCTAGCCAGTGAATATCGTCTAACAAATAGAGGAACAAAAGGAGTAATTGCAATTAAACTAAAAGAAGGTGATGAATTAGTTACCCTTACTAGTTTTAAAGGAAGTAAAGATTGTTTAATTATGACTAATAATGGTCAAGTGATAAGAATAAATCTTGATGAAATTAGAGATATTTCTCGAAATGCACAAGGAGTTAAGTTTATTAATTTAAATGAAGATTCCTTTGTAACAGCTGTAACGCTAGTAGATAATATGAATAAAGAGGTTGAAGAAAGTGATTGATATAAATTTAATCCGTAATAATCCAGAATTAGTACGTGAAAATATTAGAAAAAAATTCCAAGATCATAAATTATCTTTAGTAGATGATATTATTGTTAAAGACGAAAATTATCGTAAAATAAGAGTAGAAGTAGATGAGTTACGATCTAAAAAGAATAAAGCATCTAAAGAAATCGGTCTGCTTATGCGTGAAAAGAAAATAAAAGAAGCAGAAGATTTAAAAATAGAGATAAATAATATTAATACATTGATTAGTGAATTAGAGGAAAAAGAAGTTCTACTTGAAAATGAAATTAAAGAATTAATGTATAAGATTCCTAATATCATTGATAACTCAGTTCCTATTGGAAAAGATGATAAGGATAATGTTGTTATTAAGGAATATGGTAATAAAAGAAGTTTTGATTTTGAAATCCCTCATCATATTGAAATTATGGAAAAACTTAATGGAATTGATATTGATAGCGCAAGAAAAACTTCTGGACATGGTTTCTATTATCTTGATGGTGAAATAGCTCGATTACATTCTGCAATTATTACATATGCTAGAGATTTTATGATTGAAAAGGGTTATACTTATTGTATACCGCCATATATGATTAGATCAAAGGTTGTGAGTGGGGTAATGTCATTTGAAGAAATGGCAAACATGATGTACAAAATTGAAGGAGAAGATTTATTCCTAATCGGAACTTCTGAACATTCAATGATCGGAAGATTCATTGATACTATTATTAAAGATGAAAGCTTACCTTTAAAATATACTTCTTATTCCCCTTGTTTTAGAAAAGAAGTTGGAGCCCACGGTCTAGAAGAAAGAGGTGTATATCGTATACATCAATTTGAAAAACAGGAGATGATTGCAGTTTGTAAACCTGATGAATCAATGGATATATATAATGAAATGTGGAAGAACACAGTTGAACTTTTCTTAAGTCTTGATATCCCAGTTAGACAATTAGAATGCTGCAGTGGTGATCTTGCTGATCTTAAAATTAAATCTTGTGATATTGAAGCTTTTTCACCTAGACAAAATAAATATTTTGAAGTTGGTTCTTGTTCTAATTTAGGTGATGCTCAAGCTAGAAGATTGGGTATTAGAGTGAATTCAGAAAAAGGCAAATATTTTCCTCATACCTTAAATAATACTGTAGTAGCTCCACCCCGCATGTTAATTGCTTTTTTAGAAAATAATCTTAATAGCGATGGGTCGATTAATATTCCTATCAAACTAAGACCTTATATGGGTAATAAAACAATAATTAAATAAATGTTACACGTGGAACAAATATAGTATATTTGATTTAGTGGGGTTAATGATGAATTTAAATCAGTTAATGTAACTAGATTATTATAATCATTAAGAATAAAATATTAGTAAAATATTAGTAAAATATTATTTTATTCCCCTTAAAAGACTTTAAAAAATATAAATATTATGTTAAAATATTATTGGTACAACGAGCATAGTTGAATTTGGTCAGGTCAGGAATGAAGCAGCCATAAGACTCACTGCTTGTGTGTACCTTTTTATTATTTATGAAAGAAAAATTTATGAAATTAGTTCTAGATAGAGCTAAAAAAGCATATTTAGAAGACGAAATACCAATAGCTTGCCTAATAGCTAGAGGTGATGAAATTATCGCAATTGAACATAATACCAAAGAAAAAGATAATAACCCCTTAAAACATGCGGAAATCAAATGCATTGATAAAGCACTTAAAAAAATAGGTTCAAAATATTTAAATGATTGCGAGATCTATGTAAATATTGAACCCTGTATGATGTGTATGGGTGCTATTATTAATACTAGAATTAAAAAAATCTATATCTCAAGTCTAAATCCAAAAGGTGGTTTCTTTATGTCTAATTATGAAATAATGAAATCTAAATCAGTTAATCATCGTTTAGAATATGAAATTGGACTGTTGGAAGTAGAGAGTAAAAAACTAATACAGGATTTCTTCTTAACAAAAAGAAAAAATAATAAGGTATAATAATTATATGTCGTATCAGTCGCTTTATAGAACTTATCGACCACAAAATTTTGAAGATGTTGTAGGTCAAAAATATATTATCAGAATTTTAGAAAATGCAATCAAATTAAATAAAGTGTCACATGCTTATATCTTTGCAGGACCAAGAGGAGTAGGTAAAACATCTATTGCAAAGATCTTTGCTAAAAAACTTATAAACAAAGGTGAAATCAATGTCAATAAGCACCCAGACATCTTAGAAATTGATGCTGCAAGTAATAATTCAGTTGAAGATGTTAGAGAACTGATTAATAAGGTGAATTATCCACCATTTGAAGGTGATAAAAAAGTCTACATTATCGATGAAGTTCATATGCTTAGTACTCAAGCTTTTAACGCCTTACTTAAAACACTTGAAGAACCACCAGAGCATACTGTTTTTATTCTTGCTACAACAGAGCTTCATAAGATAATACCAACAGTTCTAAGTAGATGCCAGATACTTAATTTTAGTTATATTAGCAATGATGAGATAGTAAATAGACTCGCAAAAATTCTAGATTTAGAAAAAATCAATTATGAGAAGAAAGCTTTAGAAATAATCGCTAGACTATCTGATGGCGGTTTAAGAGATGCTTTAAGTAATCTTGAAAAAGTTATTCTTTATAAAGAAGAGATAATAAATGAGCAATTAGTTAGTGAAGTATTCTCATTAATAACTAAAGATAAGATGATTATGCTGATAAATATCTTAAGTAAGCAAAACACTAAAGAACTAGAAGAATTCCTTAATTTAGAATTTAACTATATTAATAATTATCAAATATTCATTGAGGATCTATTTAAATT